>NZ_JBHYZP010000032.1:17055-110845 GCF_042752355.1 Streptomyces sp. NPDC059255 | reverse complement strand
CTGGTACTCACCGCCAAGGACGGGGAGTGGGACCAGGCGGAGGCCCTGGACACGGGGGCCGACGACTACCTCGCCAAACCCTTCTCCTACCTGGTGCTCGTCGCCCGACTGCGGGCCCTGGTCAGACGAGCCGTCTGCGAGCACGCCTCGCACACCTGAAGAACTGGCGCGTACCCGGCTCCGCCTCGACGTGAAGTGGGCCACCCGGCTCGTCCGCGCGCTGATGGTCCTCAACTGGCACGAGATCGCCCCGCGACGTTGTGCGCGTGCTCGCATCACAGCGCCTTCCCCGCAGGGGCGGTCTGCCAGGAGGGCGCCGAGCCGCTCTCGGGGTAAGTACGACGAACATCCGAGCCGACACCCGGGCCGGCCGACTCCCCGAACCGCAGCCCCGGCTTCGCCATCGCACGACGGCATCGCTGACAGTCGTCTGAAAATGAAGTTGGTTCAGACCATGGCATCGAGCATCGGTCGAGCAGAACCGGGGTAATGGGCTGTTTCTTTCCTCTGTCCGTTCAGGTTGGCCTCACTCGGTGACCTCATTGAATCTACTTCATCTCTGTTATTCTGTTGCGCCGCCCACCTGATCACGTACTGCAGAAGGGAAGTCCGTCATGCGCTTCCAGGGAAAGGTCGCGATCGTCACCGGAGGGGCCCGGGGCATGGGAGCCTCCCATGTACGCGGTCTGGCCGCCGAAGGCGCCCGGGTCCTCATCGGCGATGTGCTGGACAGTGAGGGAGAAGCCCTGGCCAGGGAGGTGCCCGGCGCACGGTACGTCCATCTCGATGTCACCCGTGAGGGCGCCTGGCAGCATGCCCTGCGTACCGCCGAGGAGAGCCTCGGCCCCGTGGACGTGCTGATCAACAACGCGGGGATCGTTCACTTCGGCGGTGTCGAGGAGCAGTCGCCGGAACACTTCCGGCGCACCCTCGACGTCAACCTGGTGGGCGCCTTCCTCGGCATGCACACCCTCCTCCCGGGCATGCGCGAACGCGGCGCGGGGGCCGTCGTCAATGTCTCGTCGGCGGCCGGAATGACGGGCTTCGCCGGCGCCGTGGGCTACGTCGCGAGCAAGTGGGGCGTGCGGGGCATGACGAAAGCGGCCGCACTGGACATGGCGGGCAGCGGGGTACGGATCAACTCCGTGCACCCCGGCGTCATACGGACCCCCATGGGCGAGAGCGCCTCGCCTCAGCTCTTCACCCATCAGCCTCTGCCGCGTATCGGGGAGCCGGCCGAGGTCACCCGTATGGTGCTCTTCCTCGCCGGCGACGACGCCTCCTTCACCACCGGGGGCGAATTCCTCATCGACGGCGGGCAGACCATCGGCGTGGCCGGGCACGGCGAGGCCGCGGCGGGCTGACCTGCTCCGTACGGCCACCACCGGCCGGGCATACGCATCGGGCCGACCTTCCACGGCACGCCGGTGTACGGAGCCCGGCGTGCCGTGGAAGGCCGGCCCCGCCGCTACAGGTCCTTGCGGACGGTGAGCAGGGTTCCGATGCCGATCAGGCAGACGGTCATGACGAAGAACGCCGGGGAGAGCAGGTTGCCCGTCCGGTCGACCAGGTAGGCGGCGATGTAGGGGGCCGTTCCGCCCGCGAGCACGGTACCGACGTTGTACCCGATGGCCATGCCGGTGTAGCGGACCCGGCGTTCGAACAGGTGTGGCCACAGACTCGCCGCGGGAACCTGCACGAGGGCGCTGCTGGCCATGTAGAGCAGGTACGCCACGCCCGCCAGGACCAGGCTGTGGCGGCCCATCAGCATCAACGCCGGATAGGCCGTCACCCCGAACCCGATCAGCCCCACCATGAGGACGCGCCGACAGCCGAACCGCGCGGACAGCCAGCCCGCGGGCACCATGAGCAGGACGGTGACGAGGACGACGCCCGCACTCACCCAGTACACGTGCGTGGAGTCGTAACCGAGTTCGGTCGTCATGTAGATGCCGATGTACGTCAGCCCGAGGAAGATGGCACCGCCCTGCGCCATCGAGAGACCGATGGACTGCAGCAGCGCTGTGCGGTGCGTGGCCAGAACCTCGCGGATCGGCGCCGTGGGGATGTCGGCGGCCTCCGCGGCCTTCTGGAACTCCGGGGTGTCCTCGATGCGCAGCCGGGCCCAGAGACAGATCAGAGTGAGCGGGATGGCCATCAGGAAGGGCAGTCGCCAGCCCCAGGAGTTCATCTGTTCCGTGGTGGTGAGCGCGGAGATCGCCCCGGCCGTGGCGGCCGCGAACATGAACCCGAGGTTCGACCCGATGGGGGTCACCGCCCCGAGGAACGACCTGCGCTTCGGCGGCGCCGACTCGTAGATGTAGGTGTAGGCGCCGACCGACTCGCCGCCGGAGGAGATGCCCTGCACCACGCGCATGAGGAAGAGCAGCACCGCCGCGGTGACGCCGATCTGCTCGTACGTCGGCAGCAGCCCCGTGATACTGCTGGCCACCCCCATGGCCAGCACCGAGGAGACGAGGGCCTTGCGCCGCCCCATCCGGTCGCCCACCCAGCCGAAGAAGACCCCGCCGATGGGACGCACCACCAGTCCGGTGGCGAACACCAGAAGCGCCGCCAGCAGGGAGGTCGCGGGGTTGTCGCTGGGAAAGAACTGCGGAGCGATCACCACGGCGAGATAGCCGTAGACGCTGAAGTCGTAGTACTCGATCAGGGTGCCGATACTGCCGGCGAGCATCGCACGGCGTACCGACCGCGGATCGAACGACGCGGCCTCCGCCCCTGGCGCGGCGGACCGCTGAGTCGCACTCATGATCCGGCTCTCCTTTCCTGCGGCAAGGACCGATCCCTGCCGATGTGCGGGGAGGGTAGTCGAACTGAACTCAGTACAGCTACCCTCGTGCATTCATGTGTGGACCACATAAGGTGAGAGAGGCATTAACCGAGGCGACAGGGCCGTTTCGGATGCGGGTGCACCTCGGGGAGGCCGGGGCGCAGACGCCGTCGGCCCACCGGAGCCAAGCCGAGTTCATGTGGAAACAGGGGGTGACGGGGGAGGGAATCGCTTTCTACCCGGTCGACCGGACCGATGGGGTACGGGCGCGGACGTGGTCTGCGCGGCGTCCACCGCGCAGGCCGGAACCTCGATGACACCACACCGATCCGGGCCCGTACACGACCACGGCCCCTTCCCGACGTGCCCTACGCCGTCGCGAGGGCCTCGGTGGGGGTCAGACGGGCGGCGCGGATGGAGGGGTAGACGCCGGCGAGCATGCCGATCAGGATCGCGCCGCCGAATCCGGCGGCCACCGAGCCGAGCGGGATGACCGGCTCCCAGCCCTGATGGGCGGCATAGGCGACGGTGGCCAGGGCGCCGAGTACGGTGCCTGCCAGACCGCCGAGCCCGGACAGGACGACGGATTCGGTGAGAAACTGGCCGCGTATCTGGCCCCGGTTGGCACCCAGAGCGCGGCGCAGTCCGATCTCCCGGCGGCGTTCGAGGACGGAGATGACCATGGTGTTGGCCACGCCGATGCCGCCGACGAGCAGGGCCACCCCGGCGAGTCCGAGGAAAAGCGCGGAGAAGGTGCTCTCGGTGGCCCGCTTGGCGGCCAGCGCGTCGGACGGGCGGCTGATCCGGACCAGGCCGGGCAGTTCGGGGTTGATGGTCGCGGGCAGCACCTCGCGTACGGCCTCGATCTCCGATTCCCTGGCCTTGAGGTAGATCACGGTGGGGTGGCCGTCGAACGTGAGCAGGCTGCGCGCGGCGTCCCAGCCGACCAGGACCGAGCGGTCGATGTCCGGCGACAGCGGGGTCTTCTCCAGGGTGCCGATGACCGTGAACCAGCGGCGGTTGATGTAGATCTGCGGGGCAGGCCGGCCGGCGGTGATCTTCGGGATGCCGAGGCTGGAGGCTGCGGCCGAGCCGAGGACGGCGGTGGGGAACTTCTCCGTGTCCGTGTTGAGGAATCGGCCCGAAGCCACCTTTCCGTTGATCGCCCGGAGCAGATCGACCTTGCCGGCCAGGACGGTCAGGCCCGCGTAGTCGCCGGCGCCGGCGCGGTCGTTGCGGAAGACCTCGGCATGGGTGTTGGCGACCGCGCTGGCCACCGTGACCGGCCCGATCCGGTCGGCCATGTCCACCGATTCCGGTGGCAGCAGCACCGGTGGGTCCTGGCGGACGGGCACGGCCTGGAGCATGTTGGTGCCCATCGCGGAGAGCTCGTTCAGCAGGGCTTTCTGGCTGGAGGCCGGGATCCCGGTGACGACGATCAGGGTGGCGATGCCGATCGAGATGCCGAGGGCGGACAGGGCTGCCCGCATCTTTCGGGTCCGGATACCGAGCAGCCCCAGGCTCAGGATGTCCAGCGGTGCCAGCCGCACCGGCCTGCTGTCGGCGACCCCGCCGGTGGGACGGCCGCGGGCGGGCCGGGTCGGTGTGAGGGTCATGACCAGCTTTCCGTACGGGCTTCGGTGCGGGCGTCGGCGGAGGAGTCGATGTGGGTGTCGGAGAGGATGCGGCCGTCGCGGACCTCCACCCGGCGGGGCAACTGGTTGGCGATGTCCCGGTCGTGGGTGATGACCGCGATGGTGGTCCCCTCTCGGTTCAACGTGGTCAGCAGATCCAGTACGGCCACGCCGTTGGCGGTGTCCAGCGCTCCCGTGGGCTCGTCCGCGAGGACCAGGACGGGCCGGTTGACGAGCGCGCGGGCGATCGCCACCCGCTGCCGCTCGCCGCCGGACAGCTGGTGCGGCAGGTGCCGGGCACGGCGCGCCAGCCCCACCCGGTTCAGCGCCTCCAGGGCCAGGGGGCGGCGCCGGCCGCGCCGCACCCCCGCGTACAGCAGGCCGGTGGCGACGTTCTCGGCGGCGGTCAGTCCGTCGGTGAGATGGAACTGCTGGAACACGAAGCCGAGTTGATGGCCCCGCAACGCCGACAGTCTCCGGTCGGAGAGTTGTGCGACGTCCTGACCGCCGATCTCCACCGTGCCGCTGGTCGGCCGGTCCAGCGTGCCCATGATGTTCAGCAGGGTCGACTTCCCGGACCCGGACGGGCCGACGATGCCGAGCAGTTCGCCCTGCGCGACGGTGAGCGAGACGTCGTCGAGGGCCGTGACCCCGCCGGGGTACACCATGCTCGCGCCGCGCACCGCCAGGACCGGGGGCGACATCATGAGGTCGTCACCACCTTGGTTCCCTCGCCGATGCCACTGCCGCTGATCTCCACCACGCCCTTGGAGAACATCCCCGTCTTCACCGCCACCAGCCGGCCGCCGGGCAACTGGACCGCGTAGCCGCCCTCGCGCAGCGCCAGCAGCGCGCCGACGGGCACGGCCAGCACGCCCTTGCGGGTCTCCGAGGTGAACCGCACCTGTACCGGCGCGGAGTTCAGCTTGCGCACCGCCGCCGTCTCGCCCAGTGTGACACCGACGGTCATCTGGGGCTGCCCGGAGGCGCTGTTGCCGTCACCGGCCCCCGCGTCGCCGAGCTGGACGGTGGCTCCGATGGAACCGATGGAGCCCTCGGCCGTGGAGCTGTCGGGCAGGACCACCGTCACCGGGTCGCCCCGCTTCATCGAGCCCGCGTCCGCCGGTTCCACCGCGACGGTCACCGACTTGGTGGTGGAAGTGACCGTCATCATAGGTCCCTCGGCCGCGTCGGCGAGCTGGGCCTGCACTGCGTCGACCCGTACGGCACCGGAGAGCACCGAGAGGTCGCCGACGCCCAGGGTGCCGGTGGCAGGCAGGCCGGCTCGGGTCTGCCAGCGTTTGACCGCGGCGACGAGGCCCCCGGTCAGGACCCCGTCGCCGCGCTCGACCCGCACCGGCGCCGGGGTGGAGGGAGCGGCGCCGGGCGAGGTGCTCGGCCCGGCGTCCGGTGCTCCGGCCGCCGCGGTGTCCGTACGGCCCGTCGCGCCGCCGGCCGTTCTCGCCGTGTCCGTGCCACCCGTCGCACCGCCGGCCGTCGCCGCCGTGTCCGTGCCACCCGTCGTGCCGCCGGCCGTCGCCGCCGTGTCCGTGCCACCCGTCGCGCCCGCGGCCGACGTGTCCGTACCGCCCGTCGTGCCCGCGTCCCCCCGTTCGGTGTCCGGCTCGTCCCGTAGGACCGGTTGTTGGGCGATCCAGGTGCCCATCGGGGGCTGCGCGCCGATGTCGTAACCGAGTCCGCGGAGGTTGTCGGCCACCATCTTCACGTCCGGCCCGGTGGTGCCCCTGGCCGCCAGCGTCCGGTACAGCGGCGTAGCACCGTAGAACACGGGCACCGGAACGTTGTCCACCCGGTACAGCGGCTCGCCCCGCCGCACCGTGGCCCCCGCCGCCGGCAGCCAGGTGATCAGACCTGCCTTGCCGCCCTTCACCGTCGTCGTCCGGCCGTAGCCGAGGGTTCCGTTCAGTGTCTGGGCGTTGGACAGGTCGGTTCTGGTCACGACGGCCGTCACGACCCGCGCGCCGCTGTCGGCCTTGGTGTCCGGTTTCCCGTCACGGTTCTGCCATACGGTCACGGTCAGCGCGCTCGCCATGACGACCGCCAGTGCCACCGCCCCGAGGACCAACCACCGTCCGCGCGGCGGACGTGCCGTCCCGGTGTCGTCAGTCATCGCCACCGAACGCCTTCACCTGGCAGTCGGTCCGGGCTTCGTCGTAGTGGGGAGCGTTCATGCTGGCTCCGTCCTCCAGGCCCCAGCCCTCCTCCGTGACCACGCTCTTGATGCCGCGCTTGTTCATGCAGCGCACCATGGTCCGCGCGTCGTCGCGGTAGTCCGGATTCCTGGCCGGGTCCAGCTCCGGCGGATCGAGCGGCTGCTTCCCCTCGCAGGCCTTCACACCGGGGGCGTCCGGCGGGGTCTTCTCCTTGTCCCCCGCACCGTTCTCCCTCAGGCAGGCGGTCCAGGCCTCGTACATGCGGTTGATCTCTTCGTTGGTGCTGTCCAGCCGGATCTGAGGGCGGCCCGAGTCGGGTTCGGCGCCGGTCGGCGGCGCCGAACCACCCTCCCCCGCCGGGCTGGTGATCGAGGCGACATCGCCCTGACCGCTCGTGCCCGTGTCCGCCTCGCCTCCGCCGCATGCGGTCAGGACGGCCAGCGCGGTCGCGCCGGCGAGGGTGAGAAGAGCGGCTCGGGGTGTACGGCTGCGCCCCGGCCGCGAGCGATGGGCGGACGTCGCGGGCCGGCCCCGCTCTGCTCGACTGAAGAGATTCGACATGGCTCACACCCTGGGCCGAAGATATTTCGATCCTGTCAGGGCGCCATCAGAAATCCGTCTGGTCTCCTCTCGCCGCCCTAATCTGACCCCCATGAACGCCCGTGTCCTCGTGGCCGAGGACGACACCAAACAGGCCGAGGTGATCCGCCGCTATCTGGAGCGTGAGGGCCACACCGCCCTGCTCGTCCATGACGGTCGCGCCGCGCTCGACGAGGTGCGCCGCCACCGGCCCGACCTGCTGGTCCTCGATGTGATGATGCCCGTCGTCGACGGACTGGACGTGTGCCGGATCCTGCGGCGCGAAAGCGATCTGCCGGTGCTGATGCTGACCGCCCGCAGCACCGAGGAGGACCTGCTGCTCGGCCTCGACCTCGGCGCCGACGACTACCTGACCAAGCCGTACAGCCCTCGCGAGCTGATGGCCCGTATCCGCACCCTGCTGCGGCGGACCCGGGGAGCCGCCGCGCCGGACGACCCGGTGCTGCGGATCGGCGCCCTCGCCCTCGACCCCGTCCGCCGTACCGTGGAGATCGAGGGCCGGAGCGTGGCATGCACGCCGGGTGAGTTCGATGTCCTCGCCGCGATGGCGGCCGAACCGGAACGGGTCTTCACCCGGCGCCAGTTGCTGGCCCGGACGCGCGGGGACGACCGTTACATCACCGAGCGGACCATCGACGTACACGTCCTGAATCTCCGCAAGAAGATCGAACCCGTTCCCCGGCAGCCCGTCTATCTGCGGACGGTGTTCGGGGTCGGCTACTGCCTCGTCGACGGCAGCCGTGGCCGCTGAGACGGAGGCCCGGGCCGCGGGGGAAACCCCGGCCAAGGGCAGAGGCAGAGGCAGAGGTAGGGGCACGGGCAAGGGCACGGACAGGCTGCCGCTGCGGCGGAGCCTGCTGGTCCGGCTGCTGGCGGCGTCGATCACGATCGCCGTGTGCTCGGTCGCGGCCACCGCCTGGCTGGCCGCGCGCACCACGACCAGCGCCATCCAGCACGAGCAGGGTCAAGTCCTCGCCAACGACGCCCAGATCTACGACACGGTCATCGGCTACGCCGCCGGTCACAGCGACTGGTCCGGGGTGGAGCCGCTCCTGAGTCGGCTGGCCGAGCGGACCAAGCGCCGGATCACCCTGACCACCCAGGACCGCCGGCCCCTCGCCGTGGCCGGCTCCGCCACCGCCCTCCCCACCAGGGCCTCGGCGCTCGTCGACCCTCTGCGGGCCGACCCGGCGCTGCTGCCCGGCGTCACGGCGGAGGGCATCGACCCGCGGGCGGTGGGCCCGTACCGGCTGCCGGAGGCGGAACGCGGGGAACTGCTGGGCCGCGTGGAGACCCTGCAGGCCTGCCTGCGCAACACCATCGGTTCCCCGGCGGCGGTCACCGAAGCGCCGAGCGGCCGGCCCTCCATCGTCCTCACCGGCGACAACGGAACCCGGCAGAAGACCAGCGAGGCGTGTGGCCTGTACGCGCTCGACGCTCCCACTCCCACCGAGACACGGGCGCTCGATCAGCTCAACGACCTGGTCGACGCCTGTGTGAGACGCCAGAACCTGGCCCCCGTGACGGTCGGTCTCAGCTTCGCTCCCAACGGGAACAGCGACGAGGCCGTACAGCGGTGCATCGACACCGCCCGCCGCGAGCAGCTCGCCCCGCACGTGGCTCCGCCCGCGCTGCTGTTCGTCACCGCCCAGGGCGGCTCGGCCGCACCCGGATTCGATCTCTCCCCGGCCAACACGGTCCGGGTCGCCGGCGTCGCCGCCCTCGTGCTCCTCCTCACCGTGGCCGTCACCGTCACCGTCGGCACCCGGCTGGTCGGACCGCTCCGGGCGCTGACCGACGCCGCCCGCCGCCCGCCGCACCAGCAGCATCTGCGGGTACCGGTGACCACCCATGACGAGATCGGTCATCTGGCCGCCGCCTTCAACGACCTGTCGGAGCGCCGCGAGCGCATGGAAGGCCAGCGCAAGGCCATGGTCAGCGACATCGCCCATGAGCTGCGCACCCCGCTCAGCACGATCCGCAGCTGGCTCGAAGCGGCCCAGGACGGACTGGCCGCCTCCGACGACGCGTTCATCGCCTCCCTGCTGGAGGAAGCCCTGCTGCTCCAGCACATCGTCGACGATCTCCAGCACCTGGCTCAGGCCGACGCGGGCCGGTTCCGGATGCGCCCCGAGCCCCTGGGCCTGCGCGAACTCCTGGACCAGGTGGCCGCCGCCCACCGCGGCCTGGCCGAGGCCGCGGGTGTCACGCTCACCACGCACGCCGAGGGCGACCCCGTCCTCTCCGCGGACCCCGTGCGCCTGCGCCAGACCATCGGCAACCTGCTGTCCAACGCCGTCCGGCACACCCCTCCCGGCGGCAACGTGACCCTGCGCTGCCGCCACACCACCGACCACGTGGTGATCGAGGTCGCCGACACCGGCACCGGCATCGACGCCGGCGACCTGCCCCACGTCTTCGACCGCTTCTGGCGTGCCGACAAGTCCCGCAGCCGCCGGACCGGCGGCAGCGGCCTGGGCCTGGCCATCGTCCGCCAGCTCACCGAAGCCCACGGCGGCACGGTCTCCGTGGCCAGCACTCCGGGCACGGAAACGGTCTTCACCCTCACCCTGCCGCGGTGCCGGGAGAGCCGACGGTGAGGAGTCGCGCTTCGAACGGTGCGAGGTCGACCACCCCGTCCAGGACGTCCCGCTCTCCGACGGCCGAGTGGGACGACCAGCGGGTGGTCCTTGAACCGGGGAAGGGGACGCTTCGACGGCGGTCGGAGAGGTTCACCACCACCAGCACCGAGGCTTCGCCGTCACCTCGGAGACAGACGAGATACTCCGGGTCGGAGGAGAGCACGGTGATGGCTCCCCGGCGCAGGGCGGCCAGTTCCCGCCGGAGCACGAGAAGCTCCTTGACCTGGGTGAGGACCGAGCGAGGGTCGGTTTCCTGCCGCTCGACGCTGAGCGAGGGTGCCCAGGAGGCGATCGGCAGCCACGGTTCGGCGTCGCCGGAGGTGAATCCGGCGTGCGCCGCGGTCCCGCTCCACGGCATGGGCATACGCTGCGGGTCCCGGCCGAGTCCGAGTCCGGGCGCGCGGAGTTCGGCGCAGTCGCGCGCGTGCCCACTGTCGACGTGTACGTCGGGCAGGCCGAGCTCGTCACCGTAGTAGAGGGTCGGTGTTCCCTTGAGGGTGAGCAGCAGAGCGAGCGCCCCGGGGACGCGTTCGGGTCCGATACGGCTGGCGAGGCGGGACCTGTCGTGGTTGCTCAGCACCCAGTTGGGCTGCGAGCCGGCGGGGAGTGCGGCGTAGTACCGCCGGATCAGGTCCGCCAGGTCCAGGCCGTTCCACGGGGCGTCGATGAGGGAGAAGTTCATCGCGAGGTCCAGCCCGCGGGAGCCGAGCGCGGCCACGCGTTCGAGCTTGAGGTGCAACTCCCCCATCAGCATCCGGTCGTCGTACTCCTCGGTGACCGCGTGCATCTCCGCGAGCAGGCCCGGAAGTTCGGGCTGGTCGGCGGTGTATTTCTGGACCTGCCGGACCGTGGTGTGCGCGGCCGCCCCGCCGATCTCGAACGAGTCACCTCCGTCGTCCGCCGGGTTGTCACGGAGTCGCGCGTCCTTGATGAGGCGCCATACGGCGTCCACCCGGAATCCGTCGACGCCCCGGTCCAGCCAGAACCGCATGACGTCGAACATCGACCTTTTGACGTCGGGGTTGCGCCAGTTCAGGCTCGGCTGTTCCGGGAGATGCGCGTGGTAGTAGTACTGTCCGGTCCGCTCGTGCAGCGTCCAGGCGGGTCCGCCGAAGGCGGAGGCCCAGTTGTTGGGCGGGCCGCCGTCGGGGCTCGGGTCGTGCCAGATGTAGTAGTCCCGGTGTGCGCTGTCACGGCCCGACAGGGCGTCGCGGAACCACGGATGCTCACTTGAGGTGTGCTGGGGTACGTAGTCGAGAACGACACGGAGTCCGCGGTCGTGCGCACCCTTGACGACCCGGTCGAAGACCGCGAGATCACCGAACACCTCGCCGATCCGCGTGTGGTCGGAGACGTCGTACCCGAAGTCCAGCAGAGGCGACCCGTACACCGGGCTCAGCCAGACGGCCGTCACGCCGAGTGCCGCGATGTGGTCCAGGCGCTGTTCCACGCCCCACAGGTCGCCGAATCCGTCGGCGTTGCCGTCCTGGAACGACGGTACGTACACCTGGTAGAGGACTCCCTCCCGCCACCACTGTCCGCTGCTGCTCGCATCCCGCATCCGAGGGTTCATCCTTTCACCGCTCCCGACGTGAGGCCGGACACGATCTTCTTCTGGAAGACGAGGACCAGCAGGATGAGCGGGATCGATATGATCAGCGAGGCGGCGCTGATCGTGCCGAGCGGCTGCTCGTACTCACTCGATCCGCTGAAGAAGGCGATGGCGACAGGAACCGTGCGCGACTCGGGGCTGTAGGTCAGTGTGGCGGCGAGCAGGAACTCGTTCCAGGCGAAAATGAACGCGAGGATTCCCACCGTCGCGATGCCGGGCACCGCGAGGGGAAGGATGACCTTGTAGTAGGCCTGGAAAGGTGTGGCCCCGTCGATGTAGGCGGCCTCCTCCAGTTCCACGGGGATTTCCTTGAAGAAGGTCACGAGGGTGTAGATCGACAGCGGCAGCGTGAAGGTCAGATAGGGGATGATCAGCCCTACCAGGGTGTTGTAGAGCCCGAGATCGTTCCACAGGGAGAACATCGGGGCGGCGATCGCGATGCCGGGGAACGCCGTCACCGACAGGACGACGCTGAGGATGAGGAACTTGCCGCGCATCTTCAGCCGCGCGAGAGGGTACGCGGCGAACGACGCGACGACGAGCGCGAGGGCCGTGGAGACCGTGGCCACGATTCCCGAGTTGGCGAGGGCCCTGAGGAACTGGGAATCGCCGAGCACCGACGTGAAATTGTCGAAACTCGGGTGGGGAGGGAAGAGACTCGCCGTCGAGAGGTCGGCCCCGGTCTTCAGTGACGTGTTGATGAGCCAGTAGAAGGGCACCAGCGAGAAGACCATGACGGCCGCGACGGCACACCACACCAGCGGGTTGCGCTCGGCACCGCGCCGTCGGGACCTGTGGCGTACGGGCGGCTGCCCGTCCATGACCGCGTGGGTCATCGCGAACCTCCCTTGACGACCGATCGGATGTTGCCGCCGGCGAAACGGATGTAGACGAACGAGACGAGCATGACGATCACGAAGGTGAGGATCGATACGGCGGAGCCCTCACCGATCAGCTGTTTTCCCCGCAGGGTCTGATACGCGAGGATGGACATCGTGTCCGTTCCGTGCGCACCGCGCGTCAGGACGAACGGCAGATCGAACACGCGCAGGGCGTCGAGCGTTCGGAAGATCATCGCCAGTGCGATCGCCGGCCACAGCAGGGGAAGGGTCACACTCCGGAAGTGCCGGAAGGCACTTGCGCCGTCGAGCTGCGACGCCTCGCGCAGTTCGGCCGGGATGACCTGAAGGCCGGCGAGCACGAGCAGGGCGACGAAGGGCGCCGTCTTCCAGACGTCCGCCAGGACCACCACGGTCATCGCGTATCCGTCCTGCCCGAGCCAGACCACGTTGTTGCCCGTGATGCCCATCGAGCTGAGCAGTGTGGAGACGAGGCCGAGGTTCGGATCGAAGATGGTCCGCCACGTGATGGCGCTCACCACGGTCAGGATCGCGTAGGGAAGCAGGACGACACTGCGCAGGAGTGTTCTGAACCGGAACGCGATGTTGAGCAGAAGGGCGATTCCCGTTCCGATGACGAGTTCGAGGGGGACCGAGATCGCCGTGAAGAGGAACGTGTGGCCCACCGCGTCCCACCAGGCGCGCGAGGTGAGCTGTTCCGTGTAATTCGCCAGGCCGACGAACCGGGAGAGCCCCGGTGTGATGATGCTGTACTGGTGCAGGGAGAGCCATATCGCGTAGAGGATGGGGTATCCCGCGATGGCGGCCATGAGGATCAGGGCCGGCGCCACCATACGTCCGGCGAGCCGCCGTTCGGTGGAGTCCGCGGCCCAGTGCTTGGAGGATCTGAGGAATTGCATGGTGTATCAGAAGGTCCTCGTTGCCGCGTCGATCTCTTTCGCCATCGTGGACGCCGCGTCCTCGGGGGACAGGGACCCCGAGAGCACCTTGCCCACCGCCTCGTAGATCGCCTGCGACATCTGCGGGTAGACGGGTGACACCGGTCGGCTCTTCGCGCTCTTCAGCGCCTGCAGCAGCTCCCGCGAGAACGGCATGGCCTTCTGGACCCGGGCGGACCGGTAGGCCGCCTCGGTGACGGGAGCGAGTGCGTTGTTGACGGCGATGCTCTCCTGCCACTTCTCGCTGGTCATGAAGTCGATGATCGCTACGGCGCCGGCCTCGTTCTTGGAGAACGCGCTGACGCCGAGGTTGCTGCCGCCGAGCACACCGATCCCGGCGCCCGGCTTGTTCCATCCCGGCAGGGGCGTCACGGCGAACTTGCCGGCGATGCCCGACTTCTGACCGGCCGCGTAAGCGTAGGGGTAGTTGCGCATCGTCGCCCCGGCGCCGGATTCGAACGCGAGGCGCGTGGCGTCCTCGTCGTACGTCAGCACCGACTTCGGGGAGGCGCCCTTGTCCATGCCGTCCCGCATGAACTTCAGTACGTCGACGGTCTTCGGCGCATCGATGGCCACCTTGCCGTCCTTGTCCAGCACTTCGCCGCCCGCGCTGTAGAGCAGCTCCAGGAAGCTGACGGTGAGTGATTCGCTCTGCGCCGCCTGGTAGAGGAACCCCTTCCCGGCGTCCTTCTCCCCGTACGAGTAAAGCTCCTGCCAGGTCCGCGGGGCCTTCGCCTCGTCGGTGCGGTAGTAGAGCAGACCCGCGTTCGAGTAGAACGGGACGCCCCAGTACGTGTCCTTGTAGCGCAGTGTGCTGGCGGTGGAGGGGATGAGCTGGTCCAGCTTGGGCTCCATCACCTTGCTCATGTCGGCCAGCCCGCCCTGAGCGGCCAGTTGCGCGGTCCAGACGACGTCCAGGCGCAGGACATCACACTGGGTCGACTTGGTCTGCATGCGCTGATTGATCTGCTGAAGCTGGTCGTCGGCCGAGGAACCGAGCTCCACATAGCGGGCCTTCATCGTGGAGTGTGCCTTGTTGAACGCCTCCATCGTCGCCTTCCAGACACCGGACGCGTCCGTGGGTCCGCAGACCGTCACATCCCCCTTGGCCGACTTGGCCAGCGACGGGTCGAGTTGTGTGGCGCCGGCGCTCGTCTCCTCCGAGCCGGAGCAGGCCGTGGCCCCCGCGGTCAGCGCCGTGACCACTCCGATCGCCGCCAGTACGCGGAAGGTACGTCGTTCACGTGTCGACGTCATTGTCATGCACCTCTCGATCACTTGGGTGGCTCCCCACCCACCAGGCGTCCCTCTGGTTTGCCTCTGCGGCGCTCCGCTACACTGAGCCGAACAATCCTATTTGTAGGATGAATGAGAGGGAGTAGAGCACGTGGCCGAACCTCGCGTCAAGGCAACCCGACGCAATCTCTCGACATCCATCGCGGACGATCTGCTGTTCCAGATCAAGAGTGGTCAGCTGCCACCGGGCTCGAAGGTACCGGGGGAAAAAGACCTGATGGCGCACTACGGAGTGGGGCGGAACACCGTCCGGGAAGCCGTTCAGTCCCTGGTGACCATGGGCTACCTCGATGTCCGCCCGCGCGTCGGGGCACGGGTGACCTCGGTGCCGATCGACGAAGCCGTCGAGGCGACGACCATCTCGGCGCTCCTGGCCGGGGACGCCGTCGGGGACATCTACGAGCTTCGGCGCGTACTGGAGACCGAGATCGCGGAGCGGGCGGCGATCGAGGCCACACCGGAGGACCTTGAAGCAATCGCGGCGGCCCTGGAGGACTACAACCGTGCCCACCGGGACGGCCGGGGGGCCTACCGGGCCGACGTGGCCTTCCACTCGGCGGTGGCGGTGGCCAGTCACAACGTGGCGTTCCGCAACGTGCTGGAGGGTGTGGGCGATCTCCTGCTCAACGCACGCCAGTTGACCGACCACCTCCCCGGGGCGGTGTCGCTCGCGGCCGAGGAGCACGCGGACATCGCGCGGGCGGTCGAACAGCGCGACCCGGAGAGGGCCCGGCACGCCATGAAAGTCCATATGCAAACCTCCGTCGAGGCGTGGAAGCGCGCGCAGCGACTCTTCAGCGAAAAGTGAAACGGCTCGTGAACGATCACACAACGTCGGCCACGGAGCGGATCGCGCCCGGCCGGAAGCGCCTTCGCGTAGCTGTCGCGAATCCCCTCCACGAGGAGTCCTGCCGGCGCATCGTGGAGCGCGAGCCACGCGTGACACTGCTGGTCGATCCCGCGCTGCTCCCCCGCATGCGGCACCGAGCCGATTTCTCGGGTGATCCCGGGTACCTGAGAACCTCCGAACAGCGCGAGAGATTCCACGCCCTGCTCGATTCGGCCGACGCGCTGCTCGGGATCCCGGGCGGCGATCCGGGGGAGCTCGCCCGCGCCGTACGAGCCAACCCGGGGCTTCGATGGGTGCACGCGACATCGGCCGGGGGCGGTCAGCAGGTCGGGGCGGCGGGCCTCGGCCCGCACGACCTCCAGCGGGTCGCCTTCACCACCTCGGCGGGTGTGCACGGATCGCCCCTGTCCGAGTTCGCCCTGCTCGGCATCCTCTCCGGGGCGAAGGACCTCCCCCGGCTGCTGCGGCTGAAGGAGCGACGCGAATGGAGCGACCGGTGGATCTCCCACCCGATCTCGCAGTACAAGGTGCTCGTCCTCGGCTTCGGCGGAATCGGCAGGGAAGTTACCCGATGCCTCTCGCTGCTCGGCGCGAGCGTGACCGTCATGTCACGGAAGACCGGTGCCGCGCATCCGGACGTCGACCGGTTCGTCACCCCGGACGCGCTGGGTGATGTCATGGGAGAGATGGACGCCATCGTGTGTGCCCTGCCGGGCACCGACCTGACGACACACCTGGTCGACGAGCGGTTCCTGGCAGCGGTCAAACACGGAGTCACCTTCGTGAATGTGGGCCGCGGCAGCGTCGTCGACGAGTCGGCCCTCGTCGCGGGCCTGCGGGACGGGCGGATCGGTTTCGCCGCGCTCGACGTGTTCGAGGTCGAACCGTTGCCACGTACGAGCCCTCTGTGGTCGATGCCCAACGTGTTGATCAGTCCGCACACCGCTGCCCTCTCGGCCGACCAGGAGGAAGGCGTTGCCGACCTGTTCGCCGACAACGCCACCCGGCTCCTCGACGGCCATCCGCTCAAGAACGTGGTGAACACGGTCGAGTTCTACTGACGTTCCGCTTCTGCTCACGTTCCGCCCGGGCCGGCATCGGCACCGGTGGTGCCGACTCCGGCACCGCGGCCCGGCGGCGGGGCGGCACAGAGCGGGGGGGGGCCGCACTCCTCGTGCGGGGTGGCGAGTTTCCGTTGGGTAAAACCCGGATTGCCTCCGGTCGAAGCTCTTCCCCCTGCTGTGCATCCACTGTATACACAGCATATGAGTCGAGATGACAGAGCCCTGCGCGCCGATGTGAACGGCGCCGACGCTCTCACCGGCAAGCTGCGGCAGCTGATTGTCGAGGGTGTCTATCCGCCGGGGCACCGCCTGGTCCAGGATGAACTCGCCGACCGTTTCGGGGTCAGCCGGATCCCGCTCCGGGAGGCCATGCGCACCCTGGCCAGCGAGGGGCTGCTGCGCACCACGCCGGGCCGTGGCACCTTCGTCACGGCCCTGGACCTGGACGAGATCGACGAGATCTACAACCTGCGGCGGCTGGTCGAGCCGAGCTTCGCCGAGCACGTCACCGAACGGGTGTCCCGGCGTGACATCAGCCGGTTCGACGAGATGGCCCACGCGATGGAACGGGTGACCGAGACCGGCGCGGATTCCTGGTCGCGGACCAACCTGGCGTTCCACCTCGACATGTACCGGCTGTCCCGGCTGCCCCTGCGCTACGAGATCATCTCGGGGATGTACCACCGCCTGGAGCCGTACTCACGGTTCTACGTGCACGGCACGTGCGCCTACGGCCGCGTCCAGCAGGAGCACGCGGCGATGGTCCAGGCGCTGGCCGACGGCGACGCGGAGGAACTCTCCCGGCAGATCCTCGCGCACATCGACGGGGGGCAGCAGGGCCTGCACGCGGCCTGGGAGAACAGCGGCTCGGACATGCAGACCTATTGGGCGGAGTCGGCCCGGTGACCGCGCTGACGATCAACACGGACGTGGGCGAGGGGTTCGGGGTCTGGGGCCCGGCCGACGAGGGAGACCTGCTCGACCGGGTCACGGCCGCCAATGTCGCCTGCGGGTTCCACGCCGGCGACCCCGACATCCTGCGCCGGACCTGCGAGGCTAGCGCCGCGCGGGGCGTGGCGATCGGCGCCCAGGTCTCCTACCGCGACCTGGCGGGCTTCGGCAGACGCTTCATCGACGTGCCACCGGCCACACTGGTCAACGAAATCCTTTACCAGATAGGCGCGTTGGAAGTCTTCGCGCGTCTGGCGGGCAGCCGGATCAGTTATGTGAAGGCCCACGGCGCGCTGTACAACGCGGCGGCCCGTCACACCGGACACGCGACGGCCCTCGTGGACGCGGTCGCCCTGTACGACCCCGGACTGCCGCTGCTCTGCCAGCCGCGTACGGTCCTCTGGGAGCGGGCCACGGCGGCCGGACTGCGGCCGCTGGCCGAGGGGTTCATCGACCGCGGCTACACCGACGAGGGGCTTCTGGTGGCGCGGTCCGAGCCGGGCGCCCTCGTGACGGACCCCGCGGAGGCGGCGCGGCGGGCGGTGCGGATGGCGCAGACCGGCACGGTGACCTCGGTGACCGGCAAGGCCGTGCGGATCGCCCCGGACGGCGAGGGGCTGTCGGCGCTGTGCGTGCACAGCGACACCCCGGGCGCCGTCGCCATCACCGCCGCGGTACGGACGAGCCTGGCCTCGGGCGGGATCACGGTCGGTACGCCCGGGGACCTCGTCACCGAGCGCGCGGAGGCACGGCCGTGACCCCCGCCCGGCCGGTCCTCAGGCGAGCGGGCGACCGCGGCTGGCTGATCGAGTGCGCGGGGCGCCGTCCCGCGGACGTCGCCACGGCGATCCGCGGGCAGTCCTGGGCCTCGGAACTGCGCGAGGTGGTGCCCGCGGCGACGACCGTCCTCGTGGTGGCCGAGACCGCCTCCGGGATGGGGCGGCTCGCCGAAGGGCTGCACGGCGTGCTCGACGAGTCCGGCACCCGGCGGACCCGGTCGGCCGCCGGGAGGACGGTGGTGATCCCCGTCCGGTACGACGGAACGGATCTCGCCGCGGTCGCCGAGCTCGTCGGCATGACTCCGGACGAGATCGCTCGCCTGCACACCGCCGGCGAGCACTCGGTCGGGTTCTTCGGCTTCGCCCCCGGATTCGCCTACCTGGACGGCGTACCGGAGAGCCTGCGGCTGCCGCGGCTGTCCAGCCCCCGGCCCAGGGTGGCCGCGGGGGTGGTCGCGATCGCCGGTAACCAGACGGTCGTGTACCCCGGGGGAACGCCCGGGGGCTGGCACCAGATCGGTGTGACCACCGCGCGGCTGTGGGATGTGGAGGCCGAACCGCCGAACCGGCTCGCCCTCGGCGACCGGGTCGTCTTCGAGGCGGTCGCGTCATGACCACGGCTCTCCGTCACGGCCGAAGCCCCGGCGCACCCGTCCGTCCCGGCACGGACCCGGAGCCCGGCACGGCGCGGGACACTCTCGGCGGCGGCCCGACGGCCCCGGACGACGCCGCGGTACTGACCGTGGTCGAGGCGGGCGTCGCCACCAGTGTCCAGGACCTCGGCCGGCCCGGTCTCGCGCATCTGGGCGTCCCGGCGTCGGGCCCCACCGACCGGCGCAGCTTCCGGCTCGCGAACCGGCTGGCCGGCAACCCGGAGAACACACCCGCTCTCGAAGTCACCGTCGGCGGCCTGGCGGTGACCCTGTCGACGCCCCGGTATGTGGCCATCACCGGAGCACCGGCGCCCGTGACGGTGGACGGCGTACCGGCCCTCGACGGCCCGCTCGTGCGGCTGCCCGCCGGATCCGTACTGAGGATCGGACGCCCCTGGGCCGCCTGCCGCAGCTATCTCGCCGTCTCCGGGGGGATCGAGACGGACCGGGTGCTGGGGTCGGCCTCGCGTGACTCGCTCACCGGCCTGGGCCCCGCCCCGGTCCGCGCCGGCACGGAGTACGGACTCGGCCCGGCGGCCCCGGTCCCGGCGGTTCCGCTGGAGCTGGCGTTCAGCGTCGTCCCCTGCGGAGGCCGGGTCACCGCCCGGTTCCGCTGGGGCCCGCGGCACGACCTGTTCAGCGCCGCCGACCGGCACGCGCTGACCACGACGCCGTGGCGGATCTCCGCCCAGTGCGACCGGGTGGGCGCCCGTCTGACCGGTCCGCCGCTCTCCGTCGGCTCGGTCGACCTGGCCAGCGAGGGAACCATGCGCGGCGCCATCCAGGTACCCCCCTCCGGCGAGCCGATCGTGTTCCTCTCCGACCATCCGGTCACCGGCGGCTACCCCGTCATCGGAGTCGTCACCGACGCGGACATCGACCTCGTCGGCCAGACCCTGCCCGGGGACGAACTCCGGCTCACCCCGGTGTACTGAGGCGAAAAGAGAGGAGATCACCGGCAGCCGTCGCGCACACCGCACGTCCCTACCGACCGCACACCGCACGTCCCCACCGACCGCACACCGCACACTCACCACTGTCACATCTCAACCAAGGAAGAGACATGACCGTTCAGCCCACCGCCCTCGCCCCCTTCCACCTGGCCATCCCGGTCGACGACATCGAAGCCGCCCGGGTGTTCTACGGCACGGTGCTCGGTTTCGGCGAGGGCCGCTCGGACACCAAGTGGATCGACTGGAACTTCGCCGGCCACCAGGTGGTCACTCACCAGGTCGGTGACGGCCCCTCCGGGACCGACCGGGACGCCATCGCCGGGACCAACCCCGTGGACGGCCACCAGGTACCGGTGCCGCACTTCGGACTGGTGCTCCCCGTCGCCGAGTTCAAGGAACTCGCCGACCGGCTCACCGCAGCGGGCACCGACTTCGTGATCGAGCCCTATGTCCGGTTCCAGGGTGAGCCGGGCGAGCAGTGGACGATGTTCTTCCTCGACCCGGCGGGCAACGCGATGGAGTTCAAGGCGTTCGCCGACATCAACCAGCTCTTCGCCGTCTGATCCGTCACAGGGACGGACCGGGACGGGCCGGGGCCCGGCATCGGACGACGGTCATCAGCAGGAGGACTGGTCCCGCTGATGACCGTCGTGCGGGCCCCCGTGCCGTACGGCCCGTCCGCCCGCGGTACGCACCGCATCCGTACGACCCGCACGACTGACAGCACATCCCAGCCATAGGACATGTCAGATCCGGAGGACCCCCATGACGAGCGTATCAACGGTTCCCAGCGCACCCGGGAACACCTCGGGCCCCGGGGCCGGGGCAGGCCCGTCGGCCTCGGCTCCCCGCAGGGCGGCGATGGCGGCGGCGGCCGGTACCGCCATCGAGTACTACGAGTTCGGCGTCTACAGCTACCTGGCCGTCGTCATCGGCCCGCACTTCTTTCCCGGCGACGACCCCACGGCCACCCTGCTGGCGACCCTGGCGGTGTTCGGCAGCGCGTTCCTGATGCGGCCGCTCGGCGGCATCGTCCTCGGCAGGCTCGGTGACCGGGTCGGGCGCAAACCCGTACTGATCCTCACCGTGGTGGGGATGGGCAGCGCCACCGCCGCCATCGGGCTGCTGCCCACGGCCGGCACGATCGGTGTGGCCGCGCCCGTGGCACTGCTCCTGATACGGCTGGCGCAAGGGTTCTTCGCGGGCGGCGAGGTGACCGGCTCCGCCACGTATCTCGCCGAGTCGGCCCCGCACGGCAAGCGCGGACTCTTCGGAGCCTTCACCCCCGTCGGTGTGGCCCTCGGAGGCGGAACGGCGGCTCTGGTGGCGGGCCTCACCACGACCCTGCTGAGCGAGCGTCAGCTCGACGCCTACGGCTGGCGCATCCCCTTCCTGCTCTCGCTTCCGCTGGTCGCCCTCGCGCTGTTCGCGCGCAAGCGTCTGGAGGACTCCGAGGCCTTCCTCGCGAAGAAGTCGGAACAGGCCACGGCGAAGGCACCGTTGACCGAGGTGCTCACACGACATCGCGGTCCGGTGGTCAAGGTGACCCTGCTGGCCATCGGTTCCAACTGCGGCTACTGGGTCGGCCTGATCTTCATGAACATCTACCTCACCACCGAACTCGGCTACGCCAAGTCCTCCACGTTCTGGATCATGGGCGGGATCAGCCTGTTCGTGGCCGCTCTCATGCCGGTCTGCGGAGCGCTCTCCGACCGATGGGGCCGCAAACGCCTCCTCACGGTCGGCTTCGCCGGATACGCGGTCCTGGTCATCCCCGCCATGGTCGTCATGGGTCTGGGAAGCTTCCCGCTCGCGGTCGCCGCCATGGTGGTTCTCGCCCTGCCGATGCCGATCGTCCAGTCCGTCACCTACCCGACGTACGCCGAGATGTTCCCCACGAGGGTGCGCTACACGGGTCTCTCGTTCAGCTTCAACATCGGCACCATCGTCGGCGGCGGGCTCAGCCCCTACCTGGCGACCTGGCTCATCTCCGCCACCGGCAACCTGCTCGCCCCGGGGTTCCTGCTGATGGTGGCCGTGGTGATCGCCCTGCTCACGCTGCGCACCGTCCGGGAATCCAGCCGGGAGACGCTCGCATGACCACCACCGGGCGCGGGCCCGTCCACCGCGACGCCGTACCGTCCTCCCCGGCAGCCCTCCGCCGTCTCGTGGCGGACGGCCGGTGGACCGGGCCCACCGCCGGGATCCTGGACGGATACCAGCAGGCCAACCTCGTGATCGTCCCGCAGGACCTCGCCTTCGACTTCCTGCTGTTCTGCACCCGGAACCCGAAGCCCTGCCCGGTCATCGCCGTCACCGAGCCCGGTGACCCGATCGTCCGCCTCGGCGGCACCGAGGCGGATCTCCGTACCGACCTGCCCCGCTACCGGGTCTGGCGGCACGGCGAACTGACGGACGAGCCGTACGACATCACGGATCACTGGCGCCCGGATTCCGTCGGCTTCCTGCTGGGGTGCAGCCACACCTTCGAGGGGCCGCTGCGCGCGGCGGGGGTCCCCGTCCGCTACGCCGAGGACTCGGCGGCGCCCCCCGTCTACGTCACGAACGTGCCGACGAGGCCGGCGGGGAGGCTGTCCGGTCCCCTGGTGGTCAGTCTGCGGGCGATCCCCGCCGGGCTGGTCCCGCGCGCCGTCGAGATCACCTCCCGCTACCCGGCCGGGCACGGCGCGCCGGTGCACATCGGCGATCCGGCGGCGCTCGGCATCACCGATCTCGCCCGGCCGGACTTCGGACCGTCCCCCGTCCTCATGCCCGGTGACGTGCCGGTGTTCTGGGCCTGCGGGGTGACCCCGCAACTGGCGCTGCCCCAGGTCAAGGCCGAGTACGCGATCACGCACTACCCCGGCCACATGTTCGTGTTCGATCACACCGTCGACGCCGGGCCGGAGAACATGGGGTAGCGACCATGGGGTGGCGACGCCCGGGGCCCCACGTCCTGGGCATCCCCCGCCCTGTCCGTGCCGTGGTCGGTGTCACCGTCCGGTCGGCGGCGTCCGGGTACGTCAGCGGGCGACCGCCCCGACGGGGCCGGCGGTCGCGTCCCACAGCCGGCCGGCCATGACCGGGTCGAGGCCCGCCTTGCCCGGCCGGCGGACTGCCGGGGAGCACCGACCGGTTCGCCACCGACACCCAGTGACGCCCCCGCGCCACCGGGACCGGGACGGGCAGGACCGGGGCCAAGTCCAAGTCCGAGGCCGAGAGCAGGCGGCTCCTCAGTCCTGGGCCGCGTCGCCCGGTGCGTGGGGAAGCAGCGGGAACAGCCGGGTGATGAGGGCCACCGGTCGAGCGCTGTCCGGCCGGGCCAGGGGGCGTTGCTCGCGGTCCCGGTAGGGCGCGAGGGTCCGTCGGATCACGTCCGCGACCCGGCTCATCTCCTCAGGTGTCAGATAGGCGACGGCGCTGAAGGCTTCGTCGTGGCGCCAATCGGACGGCGCCTCGTCCCGCTGGGCCAGCCATCGCTGCCAGCTCTCGTCCTCCAGGCCCCGGGCCAGGTCGTCGAACCCCCCTTCCGCGGACCCGTCGGCCGTGGTGGTGAGCCGCTTCAGACGCCAGGGGCGGGCGCGGCCCCCGCGGTGCGGGGCTTCCTCGATGTAGTCGTGGCGTGCGAGCTGCCGTAGGTGAAATGAGCAGAGGCCGGAGCTGTAGCCCAGCCGGGAGGCGGCTTCGGTGGCCGTGACCGCGCCCACTTCGGCGAGCAGGCGCAGCAGGGCCGTCCGGACCTCGTGCTCGCGCAGTTCTCCGCCCGTGCCGCGTGTCCGGTCGTTCGGGATGTTGACGTCGTCTTCGGTCACTTTGCAAAGTCTGCTACTTTGCAAAGAACTTGGCAAGCAGTGTGTGCGGGAGCAGCACGGCGCCGTGACGTCTGCGGTGTCCACGGCGTCCACGGCACGCACCGAAGGGGAGGCAGCTGTGTCTGTGCGTCATGAACGGTCCCGTCCCGTCGACCGGCGCGTCCGTCTGCAGGGCCGCCCCGTCGACTCGTATCCGGCTCTGCCGCCGGAGGCGGAACGTGGTTCGGTGCGCCGGGTCACGGTGGTGGGTGAGGAGATCCTGAGCCGCTCGTGCCAGGAGGTGACCCGGTTCGGCTCCCCCGGGCTGTCGGCGCTGATCGACGACATGTTCCTGACGATGTATGTGGCCGACGGCGCCGGGCTGGCTGCCAACCAGGTGGACGTCGACCTACGGCTGTTCGTCTACGACTGTCTGGACGACCACGGGATCCGGCATGTCGGCCACCTCGTCAACCCCGTTCTGGACCCGCCCGATCCGGGGAGCCGCCGACTCGTCGACGACGTCGAGGGGTGCCTGTCCGTGCCCGGTGCGGGCATGGCGGTTCCCCGCACCGATCATGCCGTCGTCCGCGGGCTCGACCAGGACGGCGAGCCCGTCGTCATCGAGGGAACGGGGTACTTCGCCCGGTGTCTGCAACACGAGACCGATCACCTTCTCGGTCACACGTATCTCGACCGGCTCTCCAAGCGGGATCGCACGGAGGCGCTGCGGCAGATGGCAGACCGCCGTGAGGACGTCTTCGCCCGACGCGCGGCCAAGGCCGCGGGCCTGGAGCGGTGAGTGCTCGGTGTGACGGTGCTGCCTCGCCCCTCCGCGACGGCTCCCCCGGCCGTCCGCCGTGCGGGGGCTGAGCCGGATCGGGTGGCTGCCGGGTGGTGGCGGACGGTGACGGCTATAGCCTTTGGTCATGAGTGTGAGTGAAGCCGGTCCTTTCGATCGTCGGAGTCTGCGCGAGCGGACCATCGCCTATCTGCGTGAACAGATTGTCTCGGGGGCGCTGCGACCCGGCGAGCACGTCCGGGAGGTACCGCTCAGCGACACGCTCGGGGTCAGCCGGGGGACCTTGCGGGAGGCTCTGCGTCCGCTGGAGGCCGACGGTCTGCTCGTCAACGACGGGAAGGGGCGGATGCGGGTCAGGAAGCTCAGCGCGCAGGAGATCGGCGACGTCTTCGAGGTGCGGACGGCCCTGGAGATCCTGGCGGCCTCGAAACTCGCGGGGAGCACCCGGCGTGCGGAGTTCGCGGACGCGCTGGAGCGGAAGGTCGAGCAACTGCGGGAGCCCGGTCTCGGGTTCGGCGAGCGGATCGACACCGACCTGGGTTTCCACGCCCTGATGTGCGAGCTGACCGGCAACGGCACGCTCAGCCGTTCCTGGCTCCAGCTGAACAGCCAGATCCGGATGATGATCATCGCGGCGGGGCAGGAACGGGCGATCGGCAGGATGCGCTACGAGGCGCACCTGCCGATCATCGAGGCCATCCGCACCGGTGACGTGGACGCCGTCCGGGAGACCCTCACCGAGCACATGGCGGACTTCACCCGCCGGTACGTCGGTGACGCGCTCGCCGAGGAGACGGAGCCCGCGGACACGCCGTGACGGGTCGGGGTCAGCGGACCCTGCGGAGTGCGGCGAAGAAGCCCCGCTTCGTCTCGGTGCCGGCCGCCCAGTCGACCGGTACGGCCTGATAGCCGTGGTGGTAGTCGCCGATCGTCGGCCGCGGCGGGTCGGTGGTGACGGAGCCCGGGTCGAAGTAGCCCCAGGAGGCGCCCGCGGCGAGGGCGGCCTTCATGTGGTTGTGCGGCTGGTCGAAGTCGAAGTGGTCGTCCTCGTTGAACATGATGGGCTTCGGGGTGTACCCCGGTGCGGCCCTGACCTCCTCGGCCATCTCCCGCAGCCGGTCCGGGGCGGGGGTCCCGTTTCCGTGCAGCAGGACGAAGTCGGCCTCTGCGAGCACCCGTTCGGTGATGATGGGCGGGTGGGCGAGGAAGCTGGTGCTGACCAGCAGTCTGCGGCCCTCGTGGGTGATCGACTTGGCGAGGGCGATCAGTTCGTGGACGCGTTCGGCCTTGATCAGGCTGTGCGTGTAGTGGCGGTGCCAGTTCACCTCGTTGGCGATCTCGATCAGTACGTGCCGCCAGCCGGACCGGAGCACCCAGGTACAGACCTCGGTGACAGCCCGCCGGATGGCCGGTTCGTCGCGCAGCCGGTGGTCCTGGCCGTGGTAGAAGATGTCCAGGATGACGACGAGGCCGAGCCGGTCGGCCTCCTCGATGATCCTTCCCAGGCGTCCGCGGTAGGCCGCCGACAGTTCGCCCTCGGGGGTGAACGCGGCGTTGTCCCAGGGCTGTTCGACGCTGTAGCCCTGGGGGCTGCCGCCCTGGACGCCGAGGGTAAAAGCGTCGAGGCCGTCCGCCTTCCACTGCGGCATGGCGGCGAGGAACTCGCGGGTGTTGCGCTCGGCGTCCCACACCCCGGTGTCGGGGTAGGCCCACTGGTGGACGGTGTCGGGATTGGCGTCGTCGAACACACCGTTGATCATGCGGCTGTTGAGCAGCAGACCGTCGAGCGGGATGCCGTCGAGGGTACGGCCCTGATTGGCGGTCCGCCCGTCGACGACGAAGTCGGTTCCCCGGATGTCGATCGAGGTCATGCGGGTCGTTCTCCTTACGGGGTGACAGGGTGACGTGGTGACGAGGTGGTGGCCGCCCGGAGGGCGGGGCGGTCGTGGACCGCGACGACCAGGCGGGCGGCCGGCGCGGCGATGAGCAGGACGGCGAGCGGCTGGACGTAGACGCAGCAGACGGCGAGCAGGGCGACGGCGGCGGTGAGGCCGGCGGCGACCGGGTGCCCGACGACGCGCTCCACCGTGCGGCGGAAGGCGTCGCGGACCCCGGATGTACGGCCCGCGAGGGTGGGTACGAGGTTGGCCGTGAACACCAGGAAGGGGATCGCGACCGCCGCCGACGCGACGGCGGCGTACGGCCGTTGCCCTGCCATGTGCGGGACGATCAGCGCGTTCGCGGTCAGCACCGCGGCGACCGGGAGGAGGACCGCGAAGGCGGCGGTGCCGGTGCGTGCCGAGCGCCGCAGATGGCCGAGGTAGGCGGTGGCGACGGGGCCTTCGTCGCCCTGGGCCCAGGCCCGTACGGTCGCCATGAGCGCGGCGGCGGCCGCCGGGGCGGTGACCAGGGGGGCGGCGGTGACCGTCCACAGCAGGCTCAGGTACAGGTACCGGCAGGCCGTGTCGAGCGCCGTGTAGCAGCGGCCGGACCACCAGGGGCCGCGGGGCGGGCGGGTCATCCTTTCATCCCGGAGGTGGAGATGCCGTCCACGATCAGCCGCTGGAAGATCAGGAACAGGGCGAGGGTGGGCAGCAGCGAGAGCACACTCATCGCGAACATGGGGCCGAACTGCGACTGGCCGGTGCCGTCGATGAACTGCCGCAGCGCCAGGGGGACGGTGTACAGCTGCGACTGGGAGATGTAGATCAGCTGGGAGAAGAAGTCGTTGTACGTCCACAGGAAGGTGAAGATGGCCGTGGTGACGAGCGCGGGGGTCAGCAGCGGGAGGATGACCCTGAGGTAGATCATCCCGGGGTTGCAGCCGTCGAGCGCGGCGGCGTCGTCCAGGTCGCGGGGGATGCCGCGGATGAACTGCACCATCAGGAAGATGAAGAAGGCGTCGACGGCGAAGAACTTGGGCAGCACCAGCGGGAGGTAGGTGTTCACCCAGCCGAGGTCGTGGTACAGGACGTACTGCGGGATGATCGTCACCTGTGCGGGCAGCATGATGGTGATCATCATGAGCGCGAACGCGATGCCCTTGAACCGGAACTCCAGCCGGGCGAAGGCGAACGCGGCCAGCGAGCAGGCGAAGATGTTGCCGACGACGGCCCCGAGGCTCACGACGACGGAGTTCAGCAGCGGCCGTCCGAAGGTGCTGCCGTCGGCGCTGGTCCAGCCTCGGACGTAGTTGCCGAAGTCCCAGCTGTGCGGGAGCAGGCCGGCCGAGCCGAAGATCTCGTCGGCCGGCTTCAGGGACGCCGACAGCAGCCACACCAGGGGGTAGAGCATCGCGACGGCGCCTGCGGCGAGGACGAGGTGGAGCAGGGCCCGGACGGTGCGTCGGCCGGCGGTGGCGGCACGGGGCGCGGGTGCGCCCGGGGGTGCGCTCCCGCCGACGGGTTCGGTGGTGGTTGTCATGGTGCGTTCTCACTATTCGTCGGCGTAGTGAACCCAGTACCGGCTGAGCCAGAAGTTGACCGCGGTCACCGCCGCGATGATGGTGAGCAGGACCCAGGCCATGGCGGCGGCGTAGCCCATCTCGAAGTTGTTGAACGCGGCCTGGTACAGGTACAGCGTGTAGACGAGCATCGAGTTGCCGGGGCCGCCCTGGCCGCCGCCGATGATGAAGGCCGAGTTGAAGACCTGGAAGGCGCTGATCACCTGGAGGATCAGGTTGAACAGGATGATGGGCGTGAGCATGGGCAGGGTGACGGAGAAGAACTTCCGTACGGTGCCCGCCCCGTCGAGGGAGGCGGACTCGTACAGCTCCGCGGGGATCTGCCGGAGCCCGGCCAGGAAGATGATCATCGGCGAGCCGAACTCCCAGACCCGGAGCAGGACGAGGGTGCCCAGCGACCAGGTCGGGTCGCCGATCCAGCTGGTCGTGGACTCGATGCCGATCAGGCCGAGCAGGTTGTTGAGGAGCCCGTCGGCGCCGAAGATCTCGCGCCACAGGATGGCGATGGCGACGCTGGAGCCGAAGAGGCTGGGCAGGTAGTACAGCGCACGCCACAGGCCCAGGGCCTTGACGCCGCGGTTGAGGATGGTGGCCAGCAGCAGCGCGAAGGCGAGTTGCAGCGGCACCGCGACGGCCACGTACACGAGGGTGACGACTGCGGACTTCCGCCACAGCGGGTCCGCGGTGAACATCCGCGTGTAGTTCTCCAGCCCGGCCCACCGGGGCGTGGAGAGCAGGTCGTAGTGGGTGAACGACAGGTAGAGGGAGGCCAGGAGGGGGCCCGCCGTCAGCACCACGAGGCCCACGATCCAGGGGCTGAGGAACAGCAGTGCCCATGCGCCCTGGGAGCGCCGCCGGCTCGTGGGCGCCGGCTTCGCCCCGGTGGTCGGGGCCGCACGGGGAAGCCCGGAGGTGATGGTCACGACAGATATCCCTCGGCCTGCGAGAAGAAGCCGTCGGTCCCCGCGGCGATGGACTGCTGCCCGGTGGCGATTCCCTGGCTCGTCGTGACGAACGCGGTCATCACCTGCGGGGAGCCGCTGGGGAACTCCTCGTCGAGGGGCGGAACCGGACGGGCGAACTCCTTGGCGACGAGTTCGACGTAGTCGACGAACACGCGGTCGCTCTTGCCGTACGTGATCGTCCTGCGCAGTTCCAGATTGGGCGGGGCGGCGAACTCGGCCTGGAGGACGCTCGCGGCCTGTTCGTCGTTGAGCATGAAGTCCACCAGCGCGACGGCGTCCGCGGGGTGGCTCGAACGGGCGTTGACCGCGACCCAGTTGGAGGCCCTGACGAAGTGACCGGACTGCGAGGCGCTGGGCATCGGCATGGTGCTGACGGCCAGCTCGTTCTTCGTCAGGGCCTGGAAGCTGCTCAGGACGTTCGGATAGATGAAGAAGTTGGGCACCTTGCCCGTGACCAGCAGCGAGTTGCCGAAGCCGCCGGTGGAGGTCTGCACGGTGAGGTCCCCGGGCGGGGCGGCGCCGCTCTTGCGCAGTTCCGCCCAGATCTCGAACCAGGCCTGGAGGTCGCCCTTGGAGAAGCCGAGCTTGCCGTCCTTGTACAGTTCCTTGCCGCGCTGGCGGACGAAGATCTCGAAGCCGTTGAAGTCGGTGCTGTCGTCCATGGTGCCGTAGAGGCGGCCGCCGGACTTCTTCCGCACGTCGTTGGCGAAGCTGATGAACCGGTCCCAGGTCTGGCCGGGTTCGGGGACCGACAGGCCCAGACCGGTCAGCGCCGACCGGTCCCAGATCACACCGTAGGCGTTGTCGCCGAGCGGCAGGGCCACGCGCTTGCCGCCGATGACGCCGCCGGAGGCGGCCTCCTGGTCGAGGTGCGACAGATCCAGGACCTTCGCGCCGTAGCGGTCGAGGGGCGCGAGGGCGTTCTTCGTGGCGTACTGCGCGACGATGTTCTGGAAGAGGGCCAGGACGTCGGCGGCGGCGCCACCGGCGATCTCGGTGGCCAGCTTCTGCGCGTAGGCCTCGTTGGAGAGCAGTTGCAGGCCGACCGTGCCGCCGTGCTTCTTGGCGTACAGCTCGAAGACCCGCTGGAGCTTCTGCTGCCGGACGTTCGAGCCGTAGGCGGACATCTTCAGCGGGACGTTGCCCTGGGGTGTGACCGAGGCGGACCCCGGGCTGCCGGAGGCGCCGCAGCCGGCCAGGGAGAGGGTGGTCGCCCCGGCTGCGGCGAGACCGAGTCCGAGGAAGGAGCGGCGGGAGGGACCTCTGCCGATGTGGTGCATGGTGCGTGCCTTTCTCCGTTGAAAGGTGAAGGGGAGGGAGTCGGGGAGCAGGACGCGAGGGGGGAGGTGGGGAGGCGGGGAGGCGGACGCCGGGAGGGGCGCCGGAAGGAGTGACCGGGCCGCCGGGAAGGGTGACTGGCGGACGCCGGGAGGGGTGACCGGGCCGCCGGGAGGGGTGGTTGTGGGGCGCCGGGAGGGGAGTCCTCCGGGGGCGGAGGGTCAGAAACCCTCCATCCGGTGGGGCACGTAGTGGGCTTCGAGCAGGCTCATCTCGTCCGCGTCGAGCGAGAGACCGACGGCCGCCACGGCGTCGTCGAGGTGGTGCGGCTTGGTGGCACCGACGATCGGCGAGGAGACGACCGGGCGGTGCATCGTCCAGGCGAGGGCGACCTGGGCCCTGGTGACCCCCCGGGCCTCGGCGATCGCCGCGACCTGGTCGACGATCTTGCGGTCCTCGGCCTCGGCCTGCTGGTAGAGCGTCCTGCCGAGGGGATCGGTCCTGATCCGGTCGCTGGTGTCGTCCCACGCCCGGGTGAGCTTGCCGCGGGCCAGCGGGCTCCACGGCAGCAGGCCGACGCCCTGGTCCAGACAGAACGGGTGCAGCTCGCGCTCGTCCTCCCGGGTCAGCAGGTTGTACTGCGACTGCATGGAGACGAAGCTCGTCCAGCCGCCGAGCCGGGCGGTGTACTGGGCCTTGGCGAACTGCCAGGCGTGCATCGACGAGGCGCCGATGTAGCGGGCCTTGCCGGCCTTGACGACATCGTGCAGGGCCTCCATCGTCTCCTCGATCGGGACGGTGTCGTCCCACCGGTGGATCTGGTAGAGGTCGACGTAGTCCGTGCCCAGACGGCGCAGGCTGGCGTCGATCTGTTCCATGATGTGCCCCCGGGAGAGCCCGCCGCCGTTCGGACCCGGCCGCATGACGCCGTGGACCTTGGTGGCGATGACGACTTCCTCGCGGCGGGTGAAGTCGCGGACGCAGCGGCCGAGGATCTCCTCGCTGTGGCCGAGGGAGTAGATGTTGGCGGTGTCGAAGGTGGTGATGCCGAGTTCCAGGGCCCGCTTGACGAACTCGCGGCTGGGCTCCTCGGGCAGGCTCCAGCCGTGCGCGCCCCGGTCGGGTGCGCCGTAGCTCATGCAGCCGAGAGTGACGGCGGAGACTTCGAGCCCGCCGGCGCCTATCTTCCGGTACTTCATGTCGGTGTGACTCCTTACGGGTTCTGGGCGGCGTTCTGGAACATGCGGATGACACTGGAGTCGTCGTTCCGGCCCAGCCCCTGGCGGCCTGCGCGGGAGAACAGGGCCGCCGCCTGCTCGGTCAGCGGGGTCACGGCGCCCGCTTCCCGCGCCGCGGCGAGGACGAGGGACGAGTCCTTGACGAAGATGTCGATCGCGCTGAGGACCGGTGGGGTGCCGGTGTCGAGCATCCGCGGTCCGCGGTCGCTCAGCATGAACGAGGACGCGGCACCGGACTCGATGGTGGCGAGGACCTGTGCCGGGTCGAGTCCGAGAGTACGCGCGAACTGCAGCGCCTCGCCCGCGGCCGCGAGGTGCACGGAACACAGCAGCTGGTTGACGAGCTTCACCGCCTGGCCGTCGCCGACCCGGTCGCCGCAGTGGGCGATCCGCGAGGCCACGAGGTCCAGCACCGGCCGTACGCGGTCGAGTACGCCGGGGGCGGCACCGGCCAGTACGGTCAGCTCGCCGGTCGCGGCGCGCACCGCTCCCCCGGTGACCGGTGCGTCCACCACCCGGGCGCCCAGGGCCTCCAGCCGGCGCCCCGCCTCGGCCACGCAGTCGATGCCGACCGAGCTCATCAGGATCACGGTGGCACCGGCGGCGATACCGGCGTGGACACCGTCGTCGCCGAACAGGGCCCGTTCGAGCTGGGCCGGTGTGGCCACCATGACCACGACCGCCTCGGCCCCGCGGGCCGCCAGGGCCGCGCTGCCGACGGCCCGTGCGCCTTCGGCGGCGAGCTGGGCGGTACGGGCGGAGTCCGGGTCGAACACGGTCACCGGATGCCTGCGCAGCACCAGCCGGGCCATCGGCAGGCCCATGGCGCCCGCTCCGACGAACGCGACCTTCATCGGACCTCCCCACCGGGCCGGGCCGACACGGCCGGAGCACCGGGCGCGGTACGGATGACGGGTTCGGCCCGCGCGGTGGGCGCGGCAGGCTCGGTGCGGTCGGCGGACCCGGTGCGGTCGGTGGACTCGGAACAAGCGGTGGCCAGGTGGCTCAGCGCGGATCGCACTTCCTCCTCCTTCGAGGCGAACGGACTGTCGTGTGTTTCCAGCTCCAGGACGAGCGGGCCTCGGTAGCCGGCCGACTCGACGGCGGCCAGCACCCGGCCGAAGTCGATGTCGCCCAGGCCCATCGGCCGGCGGATGTCCCCGGGCAGGGCGTCGCGCAGGTGGACGGTCGACACCCGGCCGGCGAAGTGCGGGAACAGCTCGGCCGGGTCTTCGCCGGAGGCCCTGACGTGGGAGACGTCCCATGCCTGGGTGATGCCGGGTGCCAGTGCGGCGAGCAGTTCCGTGGTGCGCGCCATGGTGTTGACCAGGCGCAGGTAGTGGGGTGCCTCGACGGTCAGTTCCACGCCCGTCGCGCGGGCGTGGCCGAGCACGGGCTCCAGTCCGTCGGCGACCCGGCGCAGTTGTTCCCCGGCCGGGATGGTGTGGTCCTCGGGTTCGCCGCAGGTGAGGACCAGTCGCGGGCTCGCCACATCGGCACAGAAGTCGAGCAGCCGGTACATCGCCTCCCGTACGGCCGTGTGGTCTGCGCGGGTGGTGAAGGAGCCGGGGTCGGCGTTGACCCCGGTGACGGTCAGGGAGGTGGCCCGGACCTGCTCCGCGACGGTGGCCAGCTCGGCGGCGGTGCCGCGCGGCGGAACGTGCTCGCACAGCCCCGCGAGGGCGCCCAGGTCGACCTGGTGGAAGCCGAGGCCGGCGATGGTGTCGAGGGCACGGGGCAGTGTGCGGTCGCGGAAGGTGATGGTGGAACAGGACAGGGGTGGCAGCGTCGGCATGGCGTATCCGGTCTCTCAGCCTCGGGGGGAAGGGATCTGCTCTCCGGCTGGGCCCTGTCTGACAAATAGCGCCGTCCGCCCCTTGGGGCGGGGCTCGCGGCGTCTGGTGCGTGCAATCGCAAGGCGGAGGATCGCCCGTGTACTGGATGTACTCGGGCGACTCCGACAACGCAGCGAGTGTGCGTGCCAGGCGTCGCGAGCCAGGCGGGATTTGTCAGACAGGGCCTAACGGGGTGGACCGGGTGTCGCCCGCGTAGCGGCGGCAGAAGTCGCCCATGTGCGCGGAGACGACGGAGGCCGCGTGCGCGGGGTCCCCGGTGGCGATCGCGTCGACGATGGAGATGTGGTCGGCGTAGCGCATCCGGCCGCTCGCCCGGGCGGGTCCGGCCGCGATGATGATCATCTCGATCTGGCCGATCAGCCGGCCCCATACGGCGTTGAGGGTGTCGCTGCCCGTCAGCCGGCAGAGCCTCGCGTGGAAGGCGAGGTCCAGCTCGATCTGCCGGCCGAACGACAGACCGGCCTCGTTCAGCGGCTGGAGCAGCTCGCGCAGTTCGGCCGCGGTCTCGCGCCGGTCGGGGCGCCGGGCCAGCTTGGTCGCGGCCAGCACCTCCAGTGTTTCGCGGACCTCGAAGACCTCGCGGATCTCCTGCGGGGACAGCTCCCGTACGTGCATGTGGCCGCGGCCGTCGCCGACGACCAGGCCCTCCGCCTCCAGGGGGCGCAGGGATTCGCGCAGGGTCCCGCGGCTCACTCCCAGTTCGCCGCTGAGGTTCACCTCCACGATGTGTTCGCCGGGACGGAGCGTCCCGGAAATGATCTGTTCTCGCACGTAAGTGGTGCAGCGCTCGCGCAGTGTGCTGCGGCTGAGCGCGGTGGGAACACCGTTCGTCATGGCCAGAACCGTACTTGTTGACATTTTTTTGTCAACAGTTACGTTGGGGCAACACAACACAGCAGGACGAACGGAAGGGATGGGGAGTACGTGACGCGACTGTGGAACACACCGGACGACTTTCCCGACGAGATGCTCGCCGGGTTCGCCGCGGCGAACGGCCGGTGGGTGCGGCGGGTGCCGGGCGGTGTCGTGCGCTCGACGCGGGACGAGCGGCCGACGGTGTCGGTGGTCGTCGGAGGAGGATCGGGCCACTACCCGGCCTTCGCGGGACTCGTCGGCCCCGGTCTGGCGCACGGCGCCGCGGTGGGCAATACCTTCTCCTCCCCCTCGGCGCACCAGGTGGAGTCGGTGGCGCGAACCGCCGAGCAGGGCAAGGGGGTTCTGCTGTCCTACGGCAACTACGCGGGCGACGTCCTGCACTTCGGCGAGGCCGAGGCCGCCCTGCGCGCCGACGGCATCGACTGCCGTACGGTACGGGTCACCGACGACGTGTTCAGCGCCCCCGCCGACCGCGCCGACCAGCGGCGCGGAACAGCCGGGGACCTCGTCGTCTTCAAGATCGCCGGGGCGGCGGCCGCCGCCGGACACGATCTCGACGCCGTGGAGGCCCTGGCGCGCAGGGCCAACGAACGCACCCGCTCGATGGGCGTCGCCTTCTCCGGCTGCACCCTCCCCGGGGCCGTCCGGCCGCTGTTCACCGTCCCGGAGGGCCGGATGGCCATCGGACTGGGCATCCACGGTGAGCCGGGCATCGCCGAGGTGGACCTGCCGACGGCCGACGGGCTCGCCGAACTCCTCGTCGAGCGGCTGCTGTCCGGCGAGGAGGTACCACCGCCGGACGGGCCGCGTGGTGCCCGGGTCGTCGCCCTGCTCAACGGCCTCGGCTCGGTGAAGTACGAGGAGTTGTACGTCGTCTACCGGCGCGTCGCCGAACTCCTCGACACCGCCGGTGTGTTCGTGGCCGACCCGCAGGTGGGCGAGTTCTGCACCAGCTTCGACATGGCGGGGGTCTCGCTGACCCTGCTGTGGCTCGACGACGAGTTGGAGCGGCTGTGGTTCGCGGCGGCCGACACCCCGGCGTTCCGTACCGGAAGCGTCGACGCCCCACTGCCTCGGTCCGTACGGGATCCGGCCGCGGAGGGGACCGGGGCGGCCGACGGAGCCGCGGTGGCCGGGGCCGGATCCGGGCCGCAGCCGGAGGCGAGTGAGGAGTCGCGCCGGCTCGCGGCCCGCATCGCCGACGGCCTCGACGCCGCGCACACCGCGATCGACGCCACCGCCGAGGAACTGGGCCGTATCGACGCGGTGGCCGGGGACGGCGACCACGGCATCGGCATGCGCCGCGGGACCCGCGCGGCGGCCCGCGCCGCCGCCGCGGCGGCCGGGCAGGGCGCGGGCGCGCTGACCACGCTCGACGCGGCGGCGAGCGCCTGGTCCGACAGGGCGGGCGGCACCTCCGGCGCCATCTGGGCGGTCATCCTGCGCGCGGTGGGCCATGAACTGGGCGACGGCCGCGCCCCCGCGGCGGCGGACCTCGTGCGCGGGCTGAACCGCGCCGTCGAGCAGGTCACGGCCTACGGCAAGGCCGTGCCGGGCGACAAGACCCTGGTCGACGCGCTCGTACCGCTGGCCGACACCTTCGCCGCGGCGGTCGCGTCCGGCGCCGATCCCGCCACCGCCTGGGCGAAGGCTACGGCCGCGGCCACCGCCGCCGCGGACGCCACCGCCGGCCTGCTCCCCCGCCTCGGCCGGGCCCGCGTCCACGGCGAACGGTCCCTCGGCACCCCGGATCCCGGCGCCGTCTCCCTCGCCACGCTCGCCGGGGTCGTGGCGGGATTCTTCCCCGCGGCCTGATGACCGCCCCTCGGCACCGGGACCCGGCGGACCGGCGGCCGCCGGCTCCGCACACTCCCGGCCCTCAGGGCCCCAGGGGCTCAGGCCCACGACGAACGGACTTCCCCTCATGAACGCCTGGCGCCTCGTCGTCGGCTCGGACGACGCAGGATACGAGTACAAGCAGCGCATCAAGGCCGATCTCCAGGACGATCCCGATGTGGCCCATGTCCTGGACATCGGTGTGAACGCCGAAGGGCACACCCCGTACCCGACCGTGGCCATCCGGGCCGCCGAGATGATCGCGCGAGGCGAGGCCGACCGGGCGATCCTCGTCTGCGGGACGGGACTCGGGGTCGCCATAGCGGCCAACAAGGTCAAGGGAGTGCGCGCGGTCACCGCCCATGACAGCTACTCCGTCGAGCGGTCGGTCCTCTCCAACAACGCGCAGATCCTCTGCATGGGACAGCGGGTGGTGGGCATCGAGGTCGCCCGCAGGCTGGCCAGGGAGTGGCTCGGCCACCGATTCGACACGGCCGGCCCGTCGCACGCGAAGGTCGTCGAGATCGACAAGTACGAAGCACGGTGAACCGGTTACGAAGCACGGTGACCCGGTACGGCCCCGGGGCACCGCGTCCCGGAAGGAGCGCGCGGTGGCCCGGGGCATGGGCCGCGGTCACCCGGGCCGCAGTCACCCCATGTCGGGTGTGCGCCGGGAGCCGGTCGCCCGCTCGACTCCGTAGGCCAGTGCCAGCATGTCCGCCTCGTGGTACGGGAGGGCCATGAGTTCCAGACCGACGGGCAGCCCGTCCTCGGTGAATCCGGCCGGGACGGTGATGGAAGGCATCCAGAGCTGGGACGCGATCACCGTGTTGGTCGGGAACTCCAGGCAGGTCCAGCGCGAGGCGAGCACATCGGCGTGGGTCGGCGCCGCGATGCGCACATCGGGGAAACACAGCGCGTCGAGGCGGTGCGCGGCCATGACACCGATGATGTCGCGCTGGAACCGCTCGCGGGCCTCCAGCCGCTGGTGGTAGTCGGGGTCGTCGGCCGGGCGGGCCGGGCCGGTGGCGATTCCGGCGAACAGGTCGAGGTTGGGGTGGGCGAGGCCGTCGGCGTACACCTGGGCGACGGAGGTGGCCTTGATCCCGGGGCGGGTCGCCAGGAACGCGTCCATGTCGGCGCGGGAACGGGAGAAGTACACCGACGTGTAGGCGACGTAGTGGTCCAGATCGGGGACCTCGACGTCGACGAGTTCGGCTCCGCCCGCCACGATCCGGTCGAGGGCGGCGCCGATCACGGAGTTCACCGCCTCGGCCTCGGGGTCGTCGGCGCTGCCGAACGCCTGGCGCAGCACCCCGATCCGGGCTCCGCTCAGCGCGTCCGGGTCGAGGGCGTCCGTATAGCCGGTCCGGTTCCGCGCGTCCGTGGAGCCGGTCCGGTTCCGCGCGATCGCCGCGGTGGCGGTGTAGGGATCGGCCGGGTCGTATCCGGCGAGTACGTCGAGCAGGATCGCCGCGTCGGTGACGGTCCTGGTCATGGGCCCGGGGGTGTCCTGGGGCTCGACCAGGGGGGACATGCCGTCGCGGCTGATGAGGCCCGGCGTCACGCGCAGGCCGACGAGATTGCAGAAGGAGGCGGGCAGCCGGATCGAACCGCCGGTGTCCTCGCCGATGCCCACCGTCGCGAGATTGGCGGCGACCGCGGCGGCCGTACCGCTGCTGGAGCCGCCCGCGTCGCGGTCGAGGGCGTAGGGGTTACGGGTCAGGCCGCTGACCGTGGAGGTCGAGTGCCAGGAGGTGGCGAAGTCCGGCATGGTGGTCTTGGCGAGGATGATCGCGCCCGCCTCCCGCAGCTTGCCGACGATCGTGGCGTCGCGGTCCGGCACATTGTGTTCGGCGGTCCGGGAACCGTACGTGGTGGTCAGTCCGGCGGTCTCGATCTGGTCCTTCAGCACGACGGGGATCCCGTGCAGCGGGCCGGAGAGCTCGCCGGTGGTCCGCAGCCGTTCGTCGAGCGCGTCCGCGTCGTCGAGCGCGGCGGTGTTGACGGCCAGGACGGAGTTGAGCCCGGGTCCGTCGGCGTCGGGGGCATCGACGGTGGCGATCCGGTCGAGGTACGCCCGCACCAGGGCGCGGGCGGTGAGCGTGCCGGCCCGGTACGCGGCGTGGACGTCGGCGATCGTGGTCTCGTCGAGGGCGAAGTGTTCCGTCATGGTGTGCTCCTGCGTGCGTCGTGTGCTTCCGAGGGGATCAGCGGTGGGACCGGGGGCGGGACCGGTCGGGCGGGAGGGTGTCCGGCAAGGGTGGTCGGGCGAGGCCGCCGGGACCGTCGTACGAGGGCGTCAGCCGAGGCCGCTGAGCGGGCGCACGGTGATGTCGTGCGCGGCGAGGGCGTCCCGCACCGCCCGGCCGGTCGCGGCGGCGTTCGGCGCGTCGCTGTGCAGACACAGCGTGCGGGCCCGGACCGGGACCGCGGAGCCGTCGGTCGCGTCGACCACGTTCTCGGTCACCATGCGCACGGCACGGCGCGCCACCCGCTCGGGCGGCCGGGGCTCCTTGGTCCGTTCGAGCACGAGCCGGCCGTCCGGTGAGTACGCCAGGTCCGGGAAGCCCTCGGGCTCGACGTGGACCCCGTACGCGTCGCGCACGTGACCGGCGAAGCGCGCGTCGAGCAGGAAGAGCCGGAGCGAGCTGTCGACGGCCGCCGTGGCACGGGCGATCGCGTCCGCGATCGTCACATCGGCGCTGGCCATCACGTACAGCGCGCCGTGCGGTTTGACGTGTGTCAGCGCGCTGCCCGCCGCGCGGACGAACCCGGCGACCGCGCCGATCTGGTAGAGGGAGATGTCGTAGGCCTCCTGTGCGGACAGGTCCATGCGGCGTCGGCCGAATCCGACCAGATCCGGCAGCGCCACATGCGCGCCGATGTCCAGCCCGTGCCCCGCCGCCCGGTCGACGGTGGCGCGGAGGGTCGACGGATCGCCGGCGTGGAACCCGGCGGCGACGTTCACGGTGCTGACCAGTTCCATGAGCTCGGCGTCGGCGGGCATCTGCCAGCGACCGAAGCCCTCGCCGATGTCGCAGTTCAGGTCGATGTGCGCACTCATCGCTATGTCCGCCTCTCGTGACGGGGAACGCCCCCGGGTCGGCCGGGCGTCATGGGGTGTCGCCGTACGGCGGGCGATCGGAGGCACGGCGCCCGGGGGAAGGGGGCACGATAGCCTCAAGAAACGCACGATCGGTCCGACGTCCAATGTCTAACATTGGACAGTAGTGGCTGTCCCGTGTCATGCAAGTGTGTCCGAGGTAACGAACAGATCTCTTTGGAGGAGGGTCCGTGGGGGAAGCGAAGACGTCCGTGTTCCGGCCCGAGGCGCTGACACGGCGCGACGCGTCCGGTCAGATCGCGAAGCAACTGCGTCAGGCGATCCTCGCCGGGCAGTGGGAGCCCGGCGACCGGCTGCCGACGGAGCTGGAGCTGGCGGCGGCCTTCGACGTCGCCCGTGGCACGGCACGTGAGGCGCTGAAGCTGCTCTTCGCGAGCGGAATGATCAGCTCCACCCGGGGCAGCGCGGGCGGGACCTATGTGGTGGTGCCCGCGGCCGAGGATGTCGCCTCACGGCTCAGCGAGGCGATCATGCTCTGGTTCCGGGCGGGCGACGTGTCGGTCGGCGAGGTGGACGAGGCACGCGTGGCCCTGGAGCTGCAGTGCGTGGCCCTGGCCGCCGAACGGCGCACCGAGCAGGACCTCGCGGCGATGGCCGCGCCCCTCGAACGCGCCCTGGATCCGGCGATCGACATGGCCGCGTGGCTCGCCACCGACCTCGAATTCCACACCGCCATCACCCGGTCGTCCGGCAACCGCATCCTCGAACTCGCGATGACCTCGGTCCATCTCGTACGCCCGCTGACCAATACGGTCTTCGTGGAACTCCTCGACCGCGATCTCATCCAGGCCCAGCACACGGCGCTCTTCGAGGCGATCCGCGATCAGCGGCCGGAGCGCGCCCGCGCCCGCCTGCTCGACCATGTGACACATCTGGCCGAGGTACGGGCCCGGGCGCTGGCCGAGCGCGGGGTGAGCGAGGTTCCGATCTCCAGCCTGCTCCCCGAGGACGGGGGCGCGGAGAAGGCCGGTCCCGCCGCGCGGACCCGGCAGGATCCCGCCGAGCGACCCTGAAGGCCTCCCCGGGTCCGGGGCGTGCGCCGTCGCGCGTACGGCCGCCCCGCCCCGGCGCCTGACGCGCTCCCCCGCCCCGACCGTCAGAGGACCAGGACACCCCCATGGCCGCCGCCCTGCCCGTGACCTTCGACGACGTCCGCGAGGCCGCCGTACGCCTCGACGGCGTCGCCCACCGCACTCCGGTGCTGACCTCCCGCACCCTCGACGCCCGCGTCGGCGCGGAGGTGTTCATCAAGTGCGAGAACTTCCAGCGCGTCGGCGCCTTCAAGTTCCGCGGCGCCTACAACGCCGCCGCGCAGTTGTCCCCCGGGCAGCTGGCACGGGGCATCGCCGCGTACTCCTCGGGCAACCACGCCCAGGCCGCCGCGCTGGCCGCCCGGGAACTGGGCACCGGCGCCGTCATCCTGATGCCCGAGGACGCCCCCCGGTCGAAGAGGGAGGCCACCGCCGGATACGGCGCGGAGATCGTCACGTACGACCGCTACACCCAGGACCGCACCGCGCTGGGCGAGGCGCTCGCCGCCGAACGCGGCCTCGCGCTCATCCCTCCCTACGACCACCCGCACGTCATCGCCGGGCAGGGCACCGCGGCCCTCGAACTCTTCGAGGAGACCGGGGAACTGGACACACTCGTCGCACCCGTCGGAGGCGGGGGTCTCATGGCCGGCAGCGCCCTCACCGCCAAGGCCCTGTACCCCGGTATCCGCACCGTCGGTGTCGAGCCCGACAGCGGCGACGACACCAAACGCTCCCTGGAGGCCGGCGAACGCGTCACCATCCCCGTCCCCCGGACCCTCGCCGACGGGCAGGCCCTGCCCACCCCCGGCGAGATCACCTTCGCCGTCAACCAGCGGCTCGTGGACGGCATCGCCCTCGTGAGCGACGACGAGATCCGCGGCGCCATGCGCTTCGCCTTCGAACGGCTGAAGATCGTCCTCGAACCCAGCGGCGCGACCGCCCTGGCCGCCCTGCTCGCCGGACGGATCGGGGGCCGTCCCCGGCGGATCGGTGTCATCGCCTCCGGGGGAAACATCGACATCCGGCGGTTCACCGACATCATCAACGGCTGACAGGCCCGGGCGGTCGCGGACCGGGGGACCGCCGCTCAGCTCAGATCGTGGCCGTGTCGATCACGAAGCGGTAGCGGACGTCCGAGGTGAGCACGCGCTCGTACGCCTCGTTGATCCGGCTCGCCTCGATCAGCTCGATCTCGGCGCCGAGACCGTGCCCGGCACAGAAGTCGAGCATCTCCTGGGTCTCGGCGATGCCGCCGATCGCCGAACCCGCGAGGGTCTTGTTCCCGCTGATCAGGGAGAACAGGTTGAGGGCCACGGGCTCCTCGGGGGCGCCGACGTTCACCAGAGCGCCGCCCGTCTTCAGCAGGCCCAGGTACGCGCCGAAGTCCAAAGGCGCGGACACCGTGGAGAGAATGATGTCGAAGGTGCCGGCCAGGTTCTCGAAGGTGGCCGGGTCGCTGGTGGCGTAGTAGTGGTCGGCGCCCAGCTTCAGGCCGTCGTCCTTCTTGCGCAGCGACTGGGACAGGACCGTGACCTCGGCGCCCAGGGCGTGCGCGATCTTGACGGCCATGTGACCGAGGCCGCCCAGACCGACCACGGCGACCTTCTTGCCGGGCGCGGCGCCCCAGTGCTTGAGCGGGGAGTACGTGGTGATACCGGCGCAGAGCAGCGGCGCGGCCACGTCCAGCGACAGCCCGTCCGGGATACGGACCGTGAAGTTCTCGTCGACGACGACCTTCTGCGAGTACCCACCGTAGGTGGGCTCGCCGTCACGGCCGACGGCGTTGTACGTGCCGACGTTCCCGGCCAGGCAGTGCTGCTCCCGCCCGGCCAGGCAGTTTTCGCAACGACGGCAGGAATCGACCATGCAGCCGACACCTACCCGGTCGCCGGCCTTGAACTTCGTCACGCCGGGGCCGACCTCGGCGACGACACCGGCGATCTCGTGACCGGGCACCATCGGGAAGATGGCCTCGCCCCAGCCCTCACGGGCCTGGTGGATGTCGGAGTGGCAGATGCCGGCGAACTTGATGTCGATCAGAACGTCGAACTCGCCGACCGTGCGGCGCTCGACGGTGGTGCGCTCCAGCGGGGCCTTGGCACTGGGAGCGGCGTATGCGGCAACAGATGTGGTCATGTCCCCAGAGTGCCTCCACGAACTCTGTTCACCCAGGTCACCGCTTTGCGTACGTCCAGTGGTCCTACTACTGGCGGGGTCAGGAACCTGGTCGTACGACGGGGAATACTGGGAGGCATGGACGACATCCCCGCCACGGACGACGGACCGGCAGCCTTCCCCGACGGCCTCGACGGCCGGGCCGAACTCAGCGAGTTCCTGCACACCCGGCGGGCCCGGCTCAAACCGGAGGACGTGGGGATCCCCTCGCACGGGCGGCACCGGCGGGTGCCGGGGCTGCGGCGGGAGGAACTGGCACAGCTGGCCGGGGTCTCGGTGGCGTACTACACACGCCTGGAGCAGGGCAACGGGCGCAATGTGTCGGCGGAGGTGCTCGACGCCATCGCGCGCGCCCTGCGCCTGACCGATGCCGAGCACGCACACCTCACCCACCTCGCCAAGCCGAAGCAGCGCAGGAAGTACCGGGTGGCCAGGCGGCAGCAGGTGCGGGTGGCGCTGCAGCAGCTGCTGGAGTCGATGGAGGGCATGCCCGCGTACATCAGCGGGGCGCGCTCGGACATCCTCGCCTGGAACCGCATGGCGGCGGCGCTCTTCGGCGACTGGGGCAAGCTGCCTCCCGGGGAGCGCAACTGGGCGCGGCTGACCTTCCTCTCCCCCGACTACCGCGAGCTGTTCCTGGACTGGGACTCCAAGGCGTCCGACATCGTCAGCTATCTGCGGCTGTACGCGGGCCAGCATCCGCAGGACCCGGACCTGTCGGCACTCGTGGGTGAACTCTCCGTCAAGAGCGACGAGTTCCGGCGGCTGTGGGCCACGCACGACGTGAAGGAGAAGGGCCACGGCGTGAAGCGGATGCGGCATCCGCTGGTCGGCGACCTCACCCTCGCGTACGAGACGATGCACCTCGCGGACGACCACGAACAGTTCCTGTGCGTGTACCACGCGGAGCCGGGCTCCGCGGCGGCGGAGGCACTGCGCCTCCTGGCGAGCTGGGGCACGGACACGGTCAGGGCGGACAGCCGGACTCCACACTCCTGAGACCTCGCGGTGTGAGCGGGGCTGTCCGGGGCCGTGCGGGTGGGGTCACCGCGCGGCCGCTCGGGGGGCCGGGGGGACGGGTACGAGCCGGTAGGCGCCCCGGTACGTGATCACGCGGCCGGCGGTGGGCGGCGGGAAGTGGGTGCCCAGCACCAGGGTGTCGGTGTCGGCGAGCGAGCCGAGCAGCTCGCGGCGCGAGGCCTCGGACCGCTCCGGATCGATGTCGACGCAAGCGCCGATGGAGGGATGGGCGAGCTGGACCGGGTGGTGGACGCAGTCCCCGGTGATCAGCAGGGTCTCCCCCTGGCTGATGAGCTTGAGGGAGATGTGGCCGGGAGTGTGTCCGGGGGTGCTGATCAGGCGCAGGCCGGGGGCCGTCTCGACGCCCTCGGCGGGTACGTCGACGAGGTCGAGCAGTCCCGCCTCCTCGACCGGGATCACGGAGTCGCGGAACATCTGCTCGCGTGGCTCGTCCATGGCGTGGGCGGCCCAGAACTCCCGCTCGGCGCGGGAGGTGACGTAGCGGGCGTGGGGGAAGGTGGGGACCCAGGCGCCGTCCACCCGCCGGGTGTTCCAGCCGACGTGGTCGGTGTGCAGGTGGGTGAGGATCACCAGGTCGACGCTCTCCGGGGCGTACCCGGCGGCGGTGAGGCGCTCGACGTAGTCGGTCCGCAGGTCGTGCCAGGCGGGGTTGGCCCGTGTCTTGCCGTTGCCGATGCCGGTGTCGACCAGCACCCGCAGCCCGCCGACGGTGAAGGCGAAACTGTGGCTGTCGATGCGCAGGGTGCCGTCCCCGTCGGCGAAGTCGGGGCGCAGCCAATCGTGCCGGTCGACGACGTCCCTGGTGGCGTCGGGCAGCAGCCAGGGGCCGACGGCGGGCGGCAGGAGGACTTCGTCGATGCGATGGACGGTGACGTCGCCCACCGTCCAGGAAGGGAGGGCGGTGGCCCCGTGGGCCGGTGGGGGTTTCATGGTCGCTCGCTTCCTGGGAGGGGTGAAGTGCGCCGTGCGGTGCGCCGTTCTGATGCGCGGTGCGAGGGCGGCCCGGTGTGACGCCGGGCAGGGGACCCTCGCACCAAACGCAACCTGTTTGCGTTAAGTCACCGTAGAACCTGGCGCGCATTAACGCAAACTGTTAGCTTTTGCGGCTGGAACTCCCTCGCCCCCTGCAGATACAGGAGAGAGCGCTCATGTCCGCCGATGACCTCACACCACCGGAAGCGGCCCGCTGGGCCGGCCGTGCCGGGCTCCCCCTGCCGGCCGACCGCCACGCCGCGGTGGCCGCCACCGTCAACCACATCCACTCCGTCGTCGCGGTTCTGCGCGAACTGGACTTCGCCGACACACCACCGGCCGCCGCCTACCGCGCGGAAGAGACGGAAGGGGAGGAGCCCGATGCGACCGTATGAACTGTCCCTCGCCGCAGCCGCCGACGCGATCCGGGAGCGGAGGCTCTCCCCTGTCGAGCTGGTGGACTCCGTCCTCGACCGCGCCGAGGAGGTGGAGCCACTCCTGGGGGCCTATGTCACCGTCACGGCGGAGCAGGCCCGGGCGGCGGCGCGCGCGGCCGAACGCGACATCACGGCGGGCCGCGTGCGTGGCCCACTGCACGGCATCCCCATGGGGCTGAAGGACCTGATCGACGTCGCCGGCATGGCCACCACGGCCAGCTCCCGGGTCCGCGCGGAGCACCGCGCGCGGGCCGACAGCACGGTCACCGCCCGGCTGACCGCGGCCGGCGCGATCCTGGTCGGCAAGACCCACACACACGAGTTCGCCTACGGTCTGATCACCCCGCAGACCAGCAACGCCCGGGACCGGAACCGGATCGCCGGCGGCTCCAGCGGCGGGTCCGCCGTGGCCGTCGCCGCGGGCGGCGCGACCTTCGCCCTCGGCACCGACACCGGCGGATCGATCCGGGTGCCCGCCGCGCTCAACGGCGTCGTCGGCCTCAAGCCGACCTACGGCCTCGTCCCCCGGCACGGCATCACGTCCCTGTCCTGGTCGCTGGACCACGTCGGGCCGATCACCCGCACCGTCGAGGACGCGGCGCTGGTCCTCGCCGCCCTGGCCGGCCACGACCCCCGCGACCCCGCCTCCCTGGCCACGCCCGACACCTCCGCGTACCGGCCGGGCGCGGTGACGGACCTGACCGGGCTGCGGGTCGGTGTGCCGCGCACCTTCTACTTCGACCACATCGACCCCGAGGTCGAGGCCGCCGTCCGGAGCGCCGTCGACCAGCTCCGGAGCCTCGGCGCACGCCTCGTCGAGGTCGAGATCCCCATGACGCGCTACCTCCGGGCCACCCACTGGGGCCTGATGGTCCCCGAGGCCACCGCCTACCACGAGCGCACACTGCGCGCGGTCCCCGAGCTCTACCAGGCGGACGTACGCGCCCTCCTCGAAGCCGGCGAACTCCTGCCCACCGGGGACTACCTGCGCGCCCAGCGCGCCCGCACCCTCATGCGGCAGGCCTGGGCGGAGCTGCTGAAGGAGGTCGACATGATCGCCGCCCCGACGGTCCCGGCGACCGCGGTGGAGACCGGCCAGTCCACCATCACCTGGCCCGACGGCACCACCGAGGGTGTCTCCGACGCCTACGTACGCCTCTCGGCCCCCGCCAACATCACCGGCGTGCCCGCACTGTCCCTGCCCGTCGGCCACGACACGGCGAGCCTGCCGATCGGCATGCAACTGCTCGGCCGGCCCCTCGGTGAGGCCGTGCTGCTGCAGGCGGGGCACGCGTACGAGCAGGCACGCCTCGGCGCCACGACCTCTTGAAGCAATGAAATTGCGTTAAGCTGACTGTATGAGTCCCAGACCAATGGCGCGCCCCGGAGGGCGCAGCGCCCGGGTGCAGGCGTCGGTGCACGCCGCCGTACGGGAACTGGAGTCGGAGGTGGGCCGGGAGGCGCTGACGGTGCCCCTGATCGCCGGCCGTGCCGGTGTCACGCCCTCCACGGTCTACCGCCGCTGGGGCGATCTGCAGGAGTTGCTGTCGGACGTCGCGGTCGAACGCCTGCGGCCGGAGGCGCCGCCCGAGGACACGGGGGACCTGGGCTCCGATCTCGGGGCCTGGGCCGAGCAGTTCCTGGAGGAGATGGCCTCCCCCTCGGGCCGCGCCTACATCCGTGACGCCCTGCTCGGCGACCCGGACGGCGGCAACGCCGGTCAGTGCTCGGCCTACGCGGCCGAGCAGATCGACGTCATCCTCGCCCGGGCGGCCGGCCGCGGCGAGGACACACCCGAAGTCGGCACGGTCCTCGACCGCGTCGTCGCCCCCGTCATGTACCGCCTCCTCTTCCGCCCCGACCAGCTCGACGCCGCCTACGCCCGCCGTCTGGTGACCGGGTTCCTCGGCGCACCGGCGTAGGGCCTGTCGTTTGGATCATGCTGGGCTCGCGTGCCCTGGCACCGCGCCTCGCCGCGTTGTCGTCGGTCGACGACGCTCCGCGTCGCCTCCCTCCTCCGCCTTGCGATCCACGGAACCAGACCCCGCTCCCTGATCCAGCCTGATCCAAACAACAGACCCTAGGCCCGTACCTCCCCGCGCCGGTCGCGGGGAGGTACGGGTCAGGCGAAGGCCAGGTCCGTCGACTCGGCGCGGATGCGTTCCTCGTCGACCTCGACACCGAGGCCGGGAGCGGTGGGGACGGTCGCGACGGCCGAGACGATGTCCAGCTTGTCGACGTACAGGCCGGACAGCAGCTCGGGTCCGTTCAGCTCGGCCGGCAGGGCCAGTTCCAGTTGGCTGAACAGGTGCAGCGCCGCCGCGAAGCCGATGCCGCAGTCGGTCAGGCCGCTGCCGAGCACCTCCAGGCCGCCGGCCAGGGCGACCTGGGCGGTCTTGAGGGCGTTGCGGATGCCGCCGGACTTGCAGATCTTGAGGACCACGAGATCCGCGGCGTCGAGGCGCATGACGCGCGCCAGGTCCTGGGCGGTGAAGCTGCCCTCGTCGACGGCGACCGGGAGGTCGATCATGCTCCGCAGCCGCCGCAGGGCGAGGAGGTCGGTGCTCGGCACGGGCTGTTCCACACAGTGGATCCCCGGTATGCCGTGCAGAGCGCGCAGCAGGTGCCTGAGCGCGCTCGGCGGGTAGGACTGGTTGGCGTCCAGCCAGATGGGCTTGCCCCCGGCGACCTCGGCGACGGCCGTGACGGCCGCGGCGTCGGCGTCCGGGTCTCCGCCGATCTTCACCTTGTACGCCGGGTAGTGGGCGGAGGCCCGCGCGTGCTCGCGCACCTCGGACGGCTCCCCCACCCCGATGGCCGAGCAGAGTGGCACGGTGTCGCGCACCTTGCCGCCCAGCAGGGCGTGCACGGGCAGCCCCGCCAGTTTGCCCGCCGCGTCGTGCAGGGCGATGTCGACGGCGGCCCGGGCGAACGGAAAGCCGCCGGAGACCGAAGGGGCCAGTAGGCGGTTCGCCCGTGCGTGGAACAACTCCACATCGAAAGGGCTGAGTTGGAGCAGGATGGGGGCGAGATGCCGCTTGATGACCACGGCGATCGTCTCGGCGGTCTCGTAGCTCCAGCTCGGCAGGGCCCGCTGCTCGCCCCAGCCGACGACCCCGTCCTCGGTGGTCAGCCGGACGAAGATCACCGTACCCGCCCGGTCCGGGGTGCCGACGGTGCCACTGCCGAGCACGAACCGACGGGCGAAGGGTACGGCCACGGGGAAGACGTCGACCGCGGTGATGCGCGACATGGGGTGCGGGGTCCTTTCGGCGGAGGGGCCGTACCTGGGCCGTACGAGCCGTCGCGGGCGCCGGGGCTCAGTCCGGCAGCCCCCAGGGCCTGGCCTCACCGACGGCGGGCACCTCCCGTGGACCCAGGTCCGGGCGGGTGCCGCGGGGGCTGACCACGGCGGTCCCCGCCCGGCCGAGCGCGATCTCGACCCGGCCGGGCGCCGTCTCCCGGTGGCGCAGCCGCCGGCCCCGCTCGTCCCGTACGTCGACCGCGCCGTCGATGCCGTGGTCGAGGACGAGGGGCGCGCCGGCCTCGCTGTGGACCCGTACCCATCGGGTCCGGCCGCCCGACCGGTCCGCGTCGACGAGGAACGCGCCCTGGGTGCGCAGGGACTGGAAGGAGAGGTCGGGCCAGCGTGACGACACCGAGGGGAAGACCCGGACGACGCCGCCATGGCTCTGCACGGCCATCTCCAGGACCGACTGGGCCGCCGCCAGCGGGCTTTCCGTGCCGAGATTGCCGTCCTCGACGTACATGGTGTTCGGGGTCAGCCGGGCGCCCCAGTTCTGGTGGACGACATTGCCGTCGGTGAAGTACGTCAGGAAGTCCAGGGCCTCTTCGGGCCGTTCCATGAGGGAGGCCATGACGGAGGCGACGGCGTAGCTGTAACCCGCCCACAGGCCACGGTCCTTGACCCAGTGGTCGAACGTGGTCCGCATGATGTCCCGGTCGGCGGGCCGGTCCCAGGTCAGCTCGTGCAGGGGATACAGCCACAGCATGTGCGAGAAGTGCCGGTGGGATTCGGTGAGCGGCTTTCCGGCGCCGATGATGATCCCCGTCGTGTCACGCGGGTAGTCGACGAGCCGGGTGAGGATCTCGCGCCAGCGGCCGGCGCGCGGGTGGTCGGTACGGAGCACGGTCAGGCAGTCGAGGAGGGTGGCGCAGCCCCAGCGGAGCAGGGAGAGATCGTAGGTGCAGTCGGTGGCGTCCGCCCACTCGGGTGACCGGGTGAGCGGCAGGTGGAGGCGTCCGTCGCCGCCCTCGTACAGGAAGTGGTCGTAGAAGTTCACCGCGTTGACGAGGATCGGGTGGAGGACGTCGCGCACGATCCCGATGTCCATGGTGTGGCGGTGGCTGAGCCAGATGTTGTGCAGGGCCCAGATGAGGTTGCCGTTGTTGTCGGTCTTGGTGGAGGTGCCGGGGATGCCGACGGTCTTGGCGCCGGGCCGCAGCGTCCAGTCCGAGGGGTGGGCCAGGGCGTAGGTGCGGCCGTCCCGGTACTCGGGCGGGACGGAGACCGGCAGGTGCTTCTCGAAGTCCTTGAAGGTGGAGGTGACGGAGTCGAGTTCGGGGTGGTTGGAGCCCTGGATCAGCCAGGTGGCGATCTGCACGTTGAGGTTCCACCAGACCGCGGTCCAACTGCCGCCGGTCTCCGGGTACCAGGGCCCCCACTCGGACATCGAGGGCCCGCCGGCCCGGGTGGCGCAGGCGGCCTTGTAGAGCTGGATCCAGTAGAAGTCCTGGATGCGTTTGTCGGGTAACGACAGCAGGCTGCGCCGGTAGAAGCGGTGCCACCATTCGCGGTGTTCGCGTACCAGCCGGTCCGGGTCCACGGCCAGGGTGCGGGCCACTTCGGAGAGGGCCGACTCCGTCGTGCCCGACAGGTCGTCGGGGAAGCGGTAGACGATGTGCGCGGCGAGCAGCCTGGCGGTGCCCGAGCGCCGTTCGCGCCAGGCGGTGGTCCAGCCGCCGCCCGCGATCAGCGGCTGTTCCACGTATCCGGTCCCCCGCGCGGAGCCGGTGCGGGGGTCGGGGTTGCCGGTGTAGTCGGCGGGTTTGTCCTTGGTACGCGGCGAGGTCGCGGGCAGCCAGGTGAACGACCAGGCCGCGGCCTCCTCGCCCGCGCTGGGCCGGGTGGAGATCAGCAGCGCGGTACGGGTGTTGTGCACCAGCATCGAGAAGCGGACGCTGCCCCGGGTCGTGGTGATGGTGCCGCGCAGTTCGGCGTCCCAGAGGTCCAGGGTCCAGTCGATGCCGGTCACCTCACCGGCGAGCGTGAGGTCGAAGTGGCCGATGGGCAGGCGGGAGAAGCCGTACGGGGCGCGCCACTGCGGCCGCTGGTCCTGCACCTGGCCGTGACTGACCATGACTTTCACCGAGTTGGGCGTCGCACCCCGGTAGACCTGGGCGCCGAGCAGGCCGTTGCCGAGGAAGGGGCCGTCCTTCCAGTCGCCGGGCATCCGCCGCCACCGCAGGGCGGCGGCCCTGACCACCCGTTCGTGCAAGCTCCGCGCTCCGGCGGAGTCCCGGGGCGCCGCCAGGACGGCACCGGACCCGGCCGACCAGCCGGCGGCCGCGACCGCGGCCGCCGTGCCGATCGCGCCTCGTCGAGAGATCCCGTTCCCTGTCGTCGGGGTCACGTATACGCCTCCCATGTCAGGTGGTGAACCTCCTGGCATGGTGCAGGGCCTTACCGCAGCAGGGGAAGACCTCCGACGTATCGGAATTTCCGTATCGGTAAATCCGCAGGTGAAACGGGAGCTCTCATTTCTCCTCCACTCAGAATGCCGCCAGCCGAACCGACGCATCCGATGTATCCGGCCCCTACGCGAACTCCCCCGCCGTCGGCCGACGCGTCGCCGACGTCGCCTCGCCGACGTCGGTGAGGGGGCGCAGCCGGTAGGTGTAGGAGTAGTCGCGATCGGCGAGGAGTTTGTACTCGTCGTGGGTGTGGGCGCCCCAGCTGTTGTCGCCGCCCACACCCATCTGGCGGTGGTTCAGGCGCAGGACGACCGCGTCGCGCGGGGTGAGCTGGTAGTCGTGGCGCACTCCGGCCGACAGGTCCTCCGGGGTGAAGTGCGAGGCGTTGACCTCCAGGAGCGGTTCGCCGGAGACGAGCAGGCCGGCTCCGTCACGGCCGGTCAGCGCGGCCCAGCGGACGTCGGTCTTGTTGCCGTTCTCCTGCGGGCGCAGGTAGGAGGTCCACTGCCCGGCGACGGTGCCCGAGTACAGGCCCACATCGGTGCCGTTGTTGCGGTCCCACATGTTCTCCTCGGGACCGCGGCCGTAGTAGTGCAGGCGGTCCAGGTGTCTCGGCAGGAACAGCAGGGTGCCGACCTCGGGGAGGTAGGGCAGGCTCGACGCACCCGGGTGCAGGGTGTGGTCGACCTTGATCTCGCCGTTGCCGAAGACGGTGTAGGTGGTGGTGTACGCCGACTCCACGGTCGTCGGCAGTGTGCCGCTGACCTTGATCTCGACGGCCTTGTCCCGCAGCGCGCGGACGCCGACCGCTGTGACCTCGCGCAGGGAGCCGGCGTCACGCCAGGTCTGGTTGCGGGTGTGCTGGCCGTTGCCCCGGTCGTTGTCGGTGGGCGCCCGCCAGAAGTTCGGCACGGGGCCCGAGGTGACCAGCCGGACGCCCCGGGCCTCGTACGAGGTGATGGTGCCGGTGCTCTTGTCGACGGTGACGGAGAAGCCTCTTCCCGTGACGGTGACGGTCTTCTCGCTCTCCTCGTGGCGCAGCGCCGGTACGGTCTCCAGCGCCACCGGCGTCACGGCCGGACTGCCCGCGGCGACGGGCAGTTGCTGCTTGGCCGTCTCGAAGCCGGCCTCGGCCCACTTGGCCCGCTCCTTGGTGGTGAAGGAGAGGTGCAGGAAGTACTCCGTGCCGGGGGCCGGCCTCGCCGGGACCTTGACGGGGACCGTGATGTCCTTGCTGGTGAGGGGGGCGACGTCCAGCTGGTCGCGGCTCAGCCTGCCGCGCTGGACGACCTTGCCGTCGGCGGCGAGGGACCAATGCCCGTCGAACTCACGGAGGTTGGTGAAGAGGTACTCGTTGGTGAGGGTAACCCGGCCCGAGGTGACGGTGTCGCCGCCGACGGGCGCGGCGTTGATCGCCTGGTAGATCTGCTTGACCTCGACGGCCTTGCCGGTGCTGCCGCGGTCGGCGGTGACGATGCCGTCCCCGGAGAACGCCCCGTCGTTGGGGTTGTCGCCCCAGTCGCCGCCGTAGGCGAGGAACGTCCTGTCGCGGGGCCGCTTCTCGGTGAGGCCGACGGTGGCGGCGTCGAACCAGAACCGTACGCCCTCGTCACGGGGGCCGCGGCTGCCCGAGGCCAGTTCGGTGGCGCTCAGCGCCCGCGCGTACACACGCGCCCGGCGGATGGTGCCGCTGAACTCGCGGGTCGGGTTGTCGACATCGGTGGCCAGGGCCAGCGGCGCGGTGTTGACGGCGGGGCCCCGGGGGGCGGTCCGGGTGGCCCGGACCGCGCCGTCGACGTGGAGGGTCAGCGTGCCGGCCCCGGCGTCGAAGACGCCCGCCACATGGTGCTCGCGGCCGGTCCAGTCGTCCGGCAGCGGCCAGCTCGCGGTGACCCACTGGCCGCCGTCGTGGATGAAGAACTCCAGGGTCCGGCCGGACTGCTTCAGGGCGTAGTGGGTGTCTCCCTTGGCGATGATCGGCTGGTGATAGCCGGTGACGCCCGGGGTGACCCATGCCTCCAGCGTGAACGAGCCCGTGAGGTCGAGGCTCGCGTCCCGGGCGAAGACGGTGCCGCCCGAGACTCCCGTGGCGCGGGCGAAGGTGCCGCTGGGGGCGATGACCTCGCCGTTCAGTGCGGCGGGCCCGGACTCGGTGAGCAGCTTGCGCACGGGGGTGGGCCAGCTCAGGGCCTGGTCGACGAAGTCCCAGATCCAGCCGCCCTGGAGCACGTCGTAGCGGCGGACGAGGTCCCAGTACTTCTTGAAGTTGCCGCTGGAGTTCCCCATCGCGTGGGAGTACTCGATCATGACGTACGGCCGGGTGTCGCCCGTGTCCTTCGCCCGCGCCTCGACGCGGGAGGGACTGTCGTACATCTCGGAGCGGATGTCGCTGATGCCCGGGCGGTCGTCGCCCTCGTACTGGATGACGCGGGTGGTGTCGTAGGAGCGGATCCAGTCGTACATGGCGTTGAACGTGCTGCCGCCGCCCGCCTCGTTGCCGAGCGACCAGATGACCACGGACGCGTGGTTCTTGTCGCGGTGGACCATGTTCTGGGCGCGGGCCACGCATGCCTCGGTCCACTCGGCGTGGTTGCCGGGGTACTCGCCGCGGATGCCGTGGGTCTCCAGGTTGGTCTCGTCGACGAGGTACAGGCCGTACTCGTCGGCGAGTTCCAGCCACAGCGGGTTGTTGGGGTAGTGCGAGGTACGGACGGTGTTGATGTTCAGCCGCTTGATGACGCCGATGTCCTCGACCATGTCGGCGCGGGTGAGCGCGGAGCCGTGGGTCGGGTGCATCTCGTGCCGGTTGGTGCCCCGGAAGGAGACCGGCTTGCCGTTGATCCGCATCAGCCCGTCCTTGAGCGCGAACTCGCGCAGGCCGACCCGGTGGGAGAGGGTCTCGACCACCTTGCCCGCCGGATCGCGCAGGCGCAGCACTGCGGTGTAGAGGTGCGGATGCTCGGCCGACCAGAGGCGCGGCGCGGGCACGGCCTTCGCCGCCTGTACGGTCGTCTCCTCGCCGGCGTCGAGCGTGACGGTCTGCTGGAGCGGCCGGCTCCACACCGGGTGCCCGCCGGCGTCGTACAGCTGGGTCTCGACCGCGTACCGGCCGGCGCCCTCGCCACCGTAGTCGCGCACACTGGCGGTGACCGACAGCTCGGCCGCCGTGTAGTCGTCGCTCAGCGGGGTGTCGAGTTTGAAGTCGCGCAGATGCACGGCGGGTGTGGAGTACAGGTGGACCGAGCGGAAGATACCGCTCAGCCGGATCATGTCCTGGTCCTCCAGCCAGTCGCCGTCGGAGTAGCGGTAGACCTCGACCGCGATCTGGTTGGTGCCCGGCTTGAGGTACCGGGTGATGTCGTACTCGGCGGGATCGTAGGAGTCCTCGTGGTAGCCGACCAGCTCGCCGTTGATCCAGACGTAGTGGGCGGACTTCACTCCCTCGAAGTGCAGGAAGGTCCGCCGTCCCGCCCAGTCGCGCGGGACCGTGAAGGTGCGGCGGTACTGACCGACGGGGTTGTAGCGGGTGGGGGCGGCCGGCGGCTGCGCCTCCTCGCCCTGGCCGTTGGCGCCCCACCACGGGTATGTGATGTTCACGTAGATCGGGAAGTCGTAGCCGTGCAGTTGCCACGCGGAGGGGACGGGGATGCTGTCCCAGGAGGTGTCGTCGAGATCGGTGCGGTGGAAGTCGGCATCCCGGTCGTCGGGGCGGTCGGCGTAGGCGAACTTCCACGTGCCGTCCAGCGTGAGCCGGTACGGCGAGCGGGTGCGGTCGGCGGCCAGCGCCTGGCCGAGGGTCGCGTACGGCATCAGGGTGGTGTGCGCCGGCTCGGCTCCCAGCCGGAAGACATTCATACGGCCGTTCCACTCCGGGGCCCCGGCGACCGCCTCGCGCCGGCCGGCCGCGTAGGACGGTACGGGCGACGTGGACAGGGCGAGCGCGCCGAGGACGGCGGCTCCGCCCTCAAGGAGACGACGGCGGCTGACGGCCGTGGGAGACACGTGCGGGTGCGGCATGTCCGTGACCTTCCTCGGAGCGAACGGGAAACCACGTTCCTGATCAAGGCTCGAATACGGCGTGTGCGTAAGGAACTTGACGCTGCGTCAGATGACACGGGAGATGACGGTGAGGTCACCGGGTCAGCCTCACCCTAGGACTCGATCACAAACGAATCAATGATCCTGTCGGAATCTGTGCGTTCCTGATGGGGGTTCCTGATGGGTGTCATGACACCCGCTTCAGATGGACCGCCGTGCCCGCCCAGTCCCCCGCCGGTAGCTCCAGTGGCAGTCCGTGCTCCATCAGTACGGTCGCGTGGTGCGTGACCCCGGTCGTCACGTCCCGGTGGACCGCCGCCGGGCCGAGGCCGGCGAGGTGGACGGGCAGCTGCGGCCGACCCCGGCGGGGCGCCCGCCGCCAGGCGAGCACCCAGAGTTTCCGCCCGGTCGGCCGCGTCGGTGTTGTCGGACGGCCGAAGCCGGTGGCTTCCCAGGAGTTGCGGAGCACGGGACGTATCTCATCCGCCCTTTGCAGGATGTGAGGCTGATCAACTTTCGTTTCTGAGGACTCCTGCTTTTTTTATTGACAGAGGAAATTAACTCACCTACGTTTCCGGCCCATGCCGACGACCGACCCAGTGGAGGCCTTCCCCGCGGCCACCCCCGCCGCTTCCTTGGTGTTCACCACCGTGCTCTCCCAGGGCCCGCTCTCCCGTGTGGAGCTCTCCCGGCGCACCGGCCTCTCGTCGGCCGCCGTGACCAAGGCCGTGCGCCCGCTCCTGGCGGCCGGGTACTTCGTCGAGGCCGCCGACGACAGTGCCCCGCCCGCCGTCGGCCGGCCCGCCAACCCGGTGCGGGTGGACGGCGGCCGGGCCCTGTTCATCGGTGTGAAGGTGACGGCCGACGAGGTGATCGCGGTCCTCGCGGACCTGTGCTGCCGGATCCGGCTGGCCCGCCACGTGGCGCTCACCGATCGTGCGCCCGGTGCCGTGATCGCCGTGATCGCGGAACTGACGGAGGAATTGAGGACGGAGGCCGAGGGGTTCGGGGTACGGGTGCGGGGCCTCGCGGTCGCCGTCTCCGGCGATGTGGACCGGGCGGCCGGAGTGGTCCGCTACTCCCCGTTCCTCGACTGGCGTGACATCGCCCTCGCCGAACTCACGGCGGCGGCGACCGGGTTGCCCGCCACCGTGGACAACGACGTCCGGGCGCTGACGGTCGCCGAGCAGTGGTTCGGCGCCGGAGTGGGACTCACCGACTTCGCCCTGATCACCGTCGGTGCCGGGATCGGCTGCGGCCTGGTGGTCAACGGGCGGGTGGTCTCCGGGGCGCACGGCGTGGCCGGTGAGATCGGCCATCTGTCCATCGATCCGCGAGGACCGCTGTGCCACTGCGGCAACCACGGCTGCGTCGAGGCGATCGCCTCGGACTCGGCCATCGTGCGCCGTATCCGGCGCGACACGGGCGAGTCCCCGGCCGGCCCCGCGCAGGCGCTCCAACTGGCGCACGGCGGACGTCCGGAGGCCCGCGCGGCATACGCGGACGCGGGCGCGGCGATCGGCCGGGCGATCGGCGCGGTGGTCAATCTGCTCGGCCCCGAGCGCGTGATCATCTCGGGCGAGGGACTCGCGGCGTACGACCTGTTCGCCGCCCAGATCAAGGAAGCGTTCGCCGCGACCGCTTTCAGTACCGCCGATCAGTGCGACGTGATCATCCGTCCGCTGCCGTTCGAGGAGTGGGCGCGCGGGGCCGCGGCCACCGCGATCCAGACCTTCACAGGGTCAGACACCTTCCGGGAGAAGCGATGACGCAGCAGAGCCGCACGCCCGCCACCGGTGGTCCGGGACGACGCGGTGTCCTCAACGGGCTGATGGGAGTGGGCGCCGCCGCCCTCGCCGGGCCTGCCCTGGCGGCGTGCGGAGGCGGTCCTCCCGCCGCGGATCCGAAGTCCGTGACCTTCGGGTCCAACGGCGCCGACGCCACCCCCAAGAAGGCGTACGCGGCCATGACCAGGGCATTCACCGAGAAGACCGGGTTGAAGGCCAAGACCAACACGGTCGACCACGACACCTTCCAGAAGAGCATCTCCAGCTATCTCCAGGGCACCCCGGACGACACCTTCACCTGGTTCGCGGGCTACCGCATGCGGTACTTCGCGGAGAAGAAGCTGGCCGGTCCGGTCGACGACGTGTGGGAGACCATCGGTTCCGGCTTCAGCGAGGCGGCCAAACAGCTCTCCCGGGGTACGGACGGCACGTACTACTTCGTTCCGCTGTACAACTACCCGTGGGCCGTCTTCTACCGGAAGAGCGTCTTCGCGGAGCGCGGCTACACGGCGCCGGCCACCTGGGCGCAGTTCGTCGCGCTGGCCAAGAAGATGAAGAAGGACGGGCTCTCCCCGATCGCCTCCGGCTACGGCGGCGGCGACAGCTGGTCCGTCCTCGGCGCCTTCGACTATCTGAACCTGCGTGCCAACGGCTACGACTTCCACATGGATCTGATGCGCGGCGGCGTGGCCTGGAGCGACCGGCGCATGAACACCGTCCTCGACCTGTGGCGGGAACTCGCCCCGTACTACCAGCCGGGCGGCGGCGGGCGTTCCTGGCAGGACGCGGCGCAGTCGCTGCTCGACAAGAAGTCCGGCATGGCCGTCATCGGACTCTTCCTCGGCCAGCAGGTCACCGACGAGGCACTGCGCGAGGACATCGACTTCTTCCCCTTCCCCGAGATCGACCCGGCGCACGGCAGGGACAGCGTCGAGGCGCCGACCGACGGATTCATGCTCAGCCGCAAGCCCAAGAACGCCGAAGGCGCGCGGAAGTTCCTCGAATTCCTCGGCAGCGCCGAGGCGGAGAGCATCTACCTGAGTGTCGACCCGAGCAATGTCGCCGTTCACAGCAAGGCCGACACCAGCACATACAACGCGCTGCAGAAGAAGTCGGCCGAGCTGATCGGCGCCGCGCGGCACATCACCCAGTTCGGCGACCGCGACAGCGATCCCGGGTTCGTCTCCACCGTCGTGCTGCCCGGCCTGACGCAGTGGCTCGGCCACCCCGACGACGGGGCGGCCACGCTGAAGAAGATCGAGTCCCAGCGCGGGCGCTTCTTCTCCGGCTGATCCGCCCCCGGCCCCCGCTCCCCGGCCCCCGTCGCCCGGCCCCCGTCGCCTCCGTCCGAGGGAAGCCCACTCCTATGACGTCCACGCTCGAAGCACCGGAGGAACCGGTCACGCCGGCCGCGCGCGACGCCTCGGCGCGCCGGCGCCGGCCGCGCCGGCTCGGCCTGCGCGACCGGCTCTTCCTCGGTGTCATCGTCGGTGTACCGCTGCTGGCCCTGCTGGTCCTCGTCTGGCTGCCCGCGCTCGCCTCGTTCGCGCTCTCCCTGACCCGTTGGGACGGCATCTCGCTCTCCGAGATCGACTGGATCGGCTGGGACAACTACCGCGAGATCTTCACCAATTACCCGCCGTTCTGGCCGGCCGTCCAGCACAACGTCATCTGGCTGCTCTTCACCGCACTGCTGCCGACGCCGTTCGGTATATTCCTCGCGTACCAGCTCGACCGGAAGATCCGTTTCACCCGGATCTACCAGACCGCGATCTTCCTGCCCATGGTGCTGTCCCTCGCGGTGGTCGGGCTGATCTGGGAGATCATCTACAACCCGGACAACGGCCTGCTGAACGGCATCATCGGCGCGGCCTCGCCCGGCACCCACATCGACTGGCTCGGCGATCCGGACCTCAACCTGTGGGCGGTGCTCGTCGCGTCCGCGTGGCGGCACACCGGCTACATCATGATCCTCTATCTGGCCGGGCTGAAGGGGTTCGACCCGGCGCTCAAGGAGGCCGCCGCGCTGGACGGCGCCAACGGCCGGCAGACGTTCCTGCGCGTGGTCTTCCCCGCGCTGAAACCGGTCAACATCGTCATCCTCGTCGTCACGGCCATGGAGTCGCTGCGCGCCTTCGACATCGTGTACGTCCTCGGCGGCGGCATCGGCAGCAAGCCCGGCATGGAGCTGCTCTCCCTCCTGATCACCGACAACATCGTCGGCGAGACCAGCCACATCGGCTACGGCTCGGCGATCGCGGTGATCATGCTGCTGGTCTCGCTGACCGCCATCTGCACCTTCCTCGTACAGAACTTCCGCAAGGACAAGGAGGAGCGGTGACCGCGACCGCCACATCCCCGGCCGCCCCGCCACGGCCACCGCACGGGGCGCCTCCCGCGAAGGCGTCACGCCCCCGCGCCCAGACGGGCCGTCATCTCTTCCTCGCCGGCGTCTCGCTGCTCTGGCTGGTCCCGCTGCTGTGGGCGGTGTACACCTCGCTGCGGCCGTACGAGGACACCGCGAGGAACGGCTATCTGTCCTGGCCGAGCGGTCTGAGCCTGGAGAACTTCACCGATGCCTGGGCGCAGTCGGGTCTCGCGCACTTCTTCTGGAACTCGGTGCTCGTCACCGTGCCCGCGGTACTCGGCACGCTGTTCTTCTCCGCCGCGGTCGCCTTCTACGTCTCGCGCTTCGACTTCCGCTGGAACATCGCGCTGCTGATGCTGTTCACCGCGGGGAATCTCCTCCCCGCCCAGGTGCTCATCACACCGCTGTACCGGCTGTACCTCCAGTGGAACCTGCCCGGCTGGATGAGCGACTCGTATCTGCTCTACAACTCCTACTGGGGCATCATCGTCATCCACGTCGCCTACCAGTGCGGCTTCTGCACCTTCGTGCTCAGCAACTACATGAAGACGATCCCCAAGGAGATCACCGAGGCCGCGCTCGTGGACGGCGCTCCCGTCTGGCGGCAGTTCCTCCAGATCGTGCTGCCGCTGTGCCGCCCGGCGTTCGCCGCGCTCGCGACGCTGGAGTCGATCTGGATCTACAACGACTTCTTCTGGCCGCTCGTACTGATCGAGACCGGTGACAAGCGTCCCGTCACCTCCGCGCTCGCGAGCCTGGAGGGGCAGTACTTCACCAATCCCAACCTCATCGCGGCCGGCGCGCTGATGACCGCGGTTCCCACGCTGATCGTGTACTTCGCGCTCCAGCGCCAGTTCATCAGCGGTCTGACGATCGGCGCGGGCAAGTAGCCGGACCCGCCCCCGTACCGCCCCTCTTCACCGGACAACAGGAGGCCCCTTCCCATGCGCCCACCCACCCGCACCGCCGCGAGAACCCTGCGCGCCGCGCTCGTCCTCGCCGTCACGGCAGGTCTCGCGGTCGCCGTGCCGACGACGGCCCAGGGCCAAGGCCCGGCCGAGGCCACCGGCGCGGTGTCCACGGCCCCGGCCGCCGCCACCGGCGGGACGGCCGTCGCCGAGAAGCCGTACAGGGGGTGGAGCAGTTGGAGCCTCCAGACCACCTCGTATCCGGGGGTCAACCCCCGCGGCAACTACAGCTTCCTCACCGAGAGCAATGTGAACCGGCAGACGGACGCCCTGGCGTCGAAGCTGAAGAGGTTCGGCTACGAGTACGTCAACATCGACGCCGGCTGGTGGCGCGGCTGGGACTGGACTCCGGAGTTCGACGCGTACGCGCGCCAGAGGCCCGACACCGAGCGGTTCCCGAGCGGGATGAAGGCGGTCGCGGACCGTATTCACGGCAAGGGACTGAAGGCCGGCATCTACCTCCCCGTGGGTCTGGAGAAGGAGGCGTACGGCGAGGGCGAGCCGCGGATCTGGAACACCGACGACTGCACCACCCGGGACATCGTCCACGGCGATCTGCGGACGACCAACGGCTGGGACAGCTCGTACAAGATCGACTTCTCGAAGCCGTGCGCGCAGAAGTACATCGACTCGCAGGCCCGGCTCATCGCCGACTGGGGATACGACTTCCTCAAACTCGACGGGGTGGGCCCCGGCTCCTTCAAAAGCGGCGACAACTACGACAACCGCGCGGATGTCGCCGCCTGGCAGCAGGCCATCAAGAACACCGGACGCCCCATCCACCTGGAGATCTCGTGGTCGCTCGACATCGACTACGCGGAGGACTGGCAGGCCACGTCCAACGGATGGCGGGTCGACACGGATGTCGAGTGCTACTGCAACACCCTGGTGTCGTGGGAGAACTCGGTCGAGGACCGATGGCGTGACACACCCGGCTGGACCCGCTACGCCGGGCCCGGCGGCTGGAACGACCTGGACGCGATCAATGTCGGCAGCGCTGCCATGAGCGGTCTGACCAAGGCCGAACGGCAGAGCTACATGACCCTCTGGGCGATCGCCAAGTCCCCGCTGTACAGCGGGGACGACCTCACCCAGCTGGACGACTACGGTCTGTCGCTGATGACCAACCGTGACGTGCTGGAGATCAACCAGCGGCCGGGGAGGCCCGCCAAGCCCGTCACCTCCGTCGGCGACGAGCAGGTCTGGGCGTCCGGGAACCCCGACGGCAGCTACACCGTCGCGCTGTTCAACCAGGGGGACTCGCCCTCGCCCGTGACCGCCGACTGGCAGGCACTCGGCTTCACCGGCCAGGCCTCCGTACGGGACGTGTGGAACCGCGAGAGCCTCGGCCGGCACAAGGACGGCATCACCCAGGCCGTACCGGCCCACGGTTCACGGCTGTTCACCGTCACTCCGCAGGGAGCGGAGCTGCGGACGACCGGGTACGAAGCCGAGTCGCCGGACAACGTCCTGACCGGCTCCGCCGCGGTCGCGGGCTGCGACGAGTGCTCGGGCGCCAGGAAGGTCGGCAACCTGTACACCGGCAGCACGCTCCGGTTCACGGACGTGGTCGTCGGCAAGGCCGGCCGCTATCTGGTCAAGGTCGCCTACACCTCCCGCGATCCGCGGCCGGTCGGTGTCTCGGCCAACGGCAAGGCACCTGTCGCGACGGCCTTCCCCGCCACCGGCGGCTGGTCGGCGGTCGACTCGATCAGCGTGCCGGTCACACTGAAGGCGGGCAGTAACACCGTCACCTTCGACAGCGGTGACGGGTACGCGCCGGACATCGACAGGATCGACGTACCGCGCCTCTGACCCCGCTCCGTACTTCCGCGTACCTCCCGTCCGCAGGAATGGAGTTCTTCCGTGCATGACCAGCAGGCGCACCGTCCCGCGCGGTCCGGCCCCGACGACGGCCCGGGCCCCGCCCGCCGTCGTGTGCTCTCCCTGGCCGCCGGCGCCGGAGCCCTCTCCGCACTCGGCGGCCTGCCCGCCTTCGCGGCCTCCGCGCCGCCCAGGCGCCCGGCCGTCTCCCCCCTGCTCTCCGACGGCGAGGGCCCGACGACCCGGATGTGGTACCGCGCCCCCGCCGGTGACACGACGATGCTCGAACGGGCCCTGCCCGTCGGCAACGGCCGGCTCGGCGCCCTGGTCGGCAACGACCCCGGGCACGAACTGCTCTTCGTCTCCGACGCCACGATGTGGACCGGCGGGATCAACGACGAACTGGAAGCGGACGGTCAATTCCCCTACGGACGTGCCGATTTCGGAAGCCTCACTCAACTGGCGCGGGTGACGGTCGACATCCCGGACCACGATCTGGGCACGGTCCACGACTTTCGCCGCGCACTCGACCTCGACGAGGGCCTGGTCACCTCCGGCTACCTCCGGTCCGACGTCGCCTACGAGCGTCGCGTCTTCGCCAGCCACCCCGACGACGCCATCGTCGTCCATTTCTCGCAGGGCGGCGGCGGCCACTACACCGGCACCCTCTCGCTCGACGGCACCCATGGCGAGACCACCTCGGCGGACGCGCGGACGGACAGCCTGTTCCTCGGCGCGGAATTCGCGAACGGGCTGCGCTACGGCGCCGCCGTCACCGCGCGCAGCCGAAGCGGTTCGGTCACCACAAGCGGCTCGCGGATCGTCTTCACGCGGTGTGCCGACCTGACCGTGGTCATCAGCGGCGGAACGGACTACGCCCCCGACGCCGCCACGGGCTTCCGCGCCCCGGGGCTCGATCCGACCGCGCTCGCCAGGACCAAGGTCCGGGACGCCGTACGCCACTCCCCCACCACTCTGCTGCACACCCATGTCGCCGACTACCGCGACCAGTTCGCGGGGATGAGCATCTCGCTGGGCCCCTCGACGACCGAGCAGCGAGCCCTCGACACCTGGGAGCGGCTGAAGCACCGTGCGCAGCAGGACGTACCCGACCCCGAACTCGAAGCGCTCTACCTCCAGTTCGGGCGCTATCTGATGGTGAGCAGTTCGCGGGACGGTCTGCCGGTGGCTCTCCAGGGGCCGTGGCTGGACGGCAACGACCCGGACTGGATGGGCGATTACCACACCGACATCAACCTTCAGATGAACTACTGGCTGGCCGACCGCACCGCGCTCTCGCGCACCTTCGACGCGTTCACCGACTACTGCCTCGCACAGCTTCCGGTCTGGTCGGAGCACACCCGGACCCACTTCAACGATCCGCGCAACCGGTTCCGCAACTCCTCCGGCCGGGTCGCCGGGTGGACCGTGGCGTACTCGACGAACATCTACGGCGGACTCGGCTGGTGGTGGCACCCGCCGGGAAACGCCTGGCTCTGCAACTCGCTGTGGGAGCACTACCAGTACACGCGGGATCTCGCGCACGTGAAGAAGATCTACCCGATGCTCAAGGGTGCCTGCGAGTTCTGGGAGACCCGGCTGGTGACCACGACGGTCGAGGACGCGGAGACCGGCGAGGAGCGCGAGGTCCTCGTCGCCGACAACGACTGGTCACCCGAGCACGGCCCCCAGGACACGAAGGGCATCACCTACGCGCAGGAGGTGGTCCGCGACCTGTTCGCCAACTACCGGGAGGCATGCGGGCTCCTGGGCAGGGACGCGGCGTTCGCCAGGACGGTGGCCGGGCTCCAGGAACGGCTGTACCTGCCCGAGGTCAGTCCGAAGAGCGGTTGGCTCCAGGAGTGGATGTCCCCCGACAACCTCGGCGAGACCACCCACCGTCATCTCTCGCCGCTGATGGGCCTGTTCCCCGGCGACCGTATCCGCCCCGACGCCTCGCCCGCGGCGCTGGTGAAGGGCGCCACCGAACTCCTCGCCGCCCGTGGCATGGAGAGCTTCGGCTGGGCGAACGCCTGGCGCGCCCTGTGCTGGGCGCGGCTGAAGCACGCGGACCACGCGTACGCGCTCGTCATCAACAACCTGCGGCCCTCCGTCGACGGCGGCAACGGCAGTTCGATGAACCTCTTCGACATCTACGAGGTCGAGAAGGGCCGGGGAATCTTCCAGATCGAGTCCAACTTCGGCACCCCGGCCGCCATGATCGAGATGCTGCTCCACTCGCGGCCCGGCCATATCGAGCTGCTTCCGGCGCTGCCCGCCGCCTGGGCGCGGTCCGGCTCGGTGACCGGCATCGGCGCGCGCGGCGGTTTCGTCGTCGATCTGAGCTGGCGTGACGGGAAGGTCCGTGAGGCGAGGATCCGCAGTGTCGGCGGGCGCAGGACGAGGGTCACGGCCGGCGGCGTCTCGCACGAGGTGGACATCCGGTCCGGGAGGACCGTCACCCTGCGGGACTTCGGATGAGCGGGTCCGTACGCCGAGCCGTGCTCCGTGCCGTACGCCTCGTGCTGATCGGTGTGCCGGCTCTCGGCACGACACTGCTGGGACCGGCGCACACTCCGCCGGCCGGTCCGGCCGGCGCCGCCGGGACCATCGTCGTCCCTCCCCCTCCCGCGCGGTCCGTCGTCACCTGGGCGGCGAGCGCGGACCGGATGGGTGACGCGGCCGGCGACCGGAGTTACCGGCTGGTCCTGCGGACGAGCTCGGGCGGCACGGGACTGCGGGTCCGGGTCTCCAACGCCTTCGGGGACCGGCCCCTGGTCATCGGCGGCGCGTACGCCGGGCTCCGCGACAGCGGCGCCCGGCTGCGCCCCGGCAGCAACCGGAGGATCGTGTTCGGCGGGTCCGCGTCCGTGACTCTGGCGCCGGGCGAGATCCGCTACAGCGACCGGCTGCCCGGCCGGGTCCCGGCGACGAGCGATCTGGCCGTCAGTCTGTACGTACGGGACGCGGGCGGATCCGCGACCGGTCACGGGATGGCGCTCCGGACGTCGTACGCCACGCGTGGCGACCACGCGGCGGAGGAGCGCGACGGCGCGTACACGGAGCGGCTGGGGTCGTGGTTCTACCTGGACGCGGTCACCGTGGACGCGGACCGCGGCGACGGCGGCGCCGTCGTGACGCTCGGGGACTCCATCACGGACGGCTGGCAGTCGAGCACCGATAAGAACCAGCGCTGGCCCGATCACCTCGCCCGACGGCTGCGCGCCTCCGCGGACTCCACCGTGACAGGCGTGGCGAACGCGGGGATCTCGGGCAACCGGGTCCTGGCGGACGGCGCCGCGCCGAGCGCGCTCCAGCGGCTCGACCGGGATGTGCTGTCGCTGCCGGGTGTGCGCACGGTCGTCCTGTTCGAGGGAATCAACGACATCGTGTCGCACCCCGGCGTCACGGCCGCCGCCCTGACGGCGGGGTACCGCGAGATCATCGACCGGTCGCACGCGGCGGGACTCTGCGTCGTCGGCGCCACCGTCCTGCCGTTCCAGGGCTGGTCGGAGTGGAGTCTCCAGAAGGAGGCCGTACGCGCCGAGGTGAACGAGTGGATCCGTACGAGCGGGGCGGTCGACGCCGTCGCGGACTTCGACAAGGTGCTGCGCAGCCCGTACGACGCCCGGCGGATCCTGCCGACGTTCGACGGGGGCGACCATCTGCACCCCAACGACAAGGGCATGCAGGCCATGGCCGACTCGGTCGCCCTGCAGTCCCTGGAGTGCGAGCGCGGTCGGTGAGGCCTGCGGCGAGGCGTAACGGGCCCGGAGTTCGTCAGGCGGGTGCTCCCAGCTCGGTCAGGGCCGCGTCGAGCGCGGCCGGTGTGGTGGTCGCGTGGATGCTGAAACGTATGCGGTCGTCGCCGTGCACGGTCGCGGTCACGCCCGCCGCGTCGAGCCGTTTGTGGACGGTTCCGGCCGCGCCGTGCGCGATGCCCACCACGACGAGGCCCGCGCGCTCGTGCGGTGCGACGGGCGACAGCACCGGCAGGTCCGCGGCGAGGAGCCGGTCGATGAAGGCGGTCGCCGTCTCCTCGATACGACGCTGCACGGTGGCGACCCCGACCGACTCCAGCTGGGCGAGCGCCGTCGCGAGCGCCCCGGACGCGAACGGTGATCCGTTGGTCGTCGAGAAGCGCTGCGCGCCGGGGAGCGGTTCGTGGGGCACGCCGTCGTAGTGCGAGGGCATCTCGACACCGGTCCAGCCGCCGAGAACCGGCCGGAGGCGGGCGAGGCCCCGCGCGGAGAGGGCCACGAAGCCCGTGCCCCACCCCGCTCTGAGCCACTTCTGACCGCCGACGACGAGTGCGTCGGCCATGGTCCAGTCGTGGTCGACGACACCGAACCCCTGGATGCCGTCGACCACGAGGAGGCGGTCGCCGATCGCCGCGCGGATGCCGGCCAGGTCGGCGCGGAAGCCGGTGCGGAAGTCCACCGCGCTGACCGCCACCGCGACGGTGTCCGGCGTGAGGGAGGCCGCCACGCGTTCGGGCGTCACCGGCGCGAGCCCGTCCCCGGGCACGGCGGGCAGCGTACGCACGGTGATGAGCCCGGCGTCCCGCGCCCGCCACCACGCGTACAGGTTCGAGGGGAACTCTGCGCCGCTGACGAGCACCGCGCCCCCCGGCAGTCCGAAGGCGATCTGCAGAAGACCGAAGGACGTGCTGGGCGTCAGCGCCACCGCGCCGCGGTCGAACCCGGTGAGGCGCGCGACCGCCGCGAGCGCGTGCTCGTCCCGCGCGTGCAGTCCCGCCGAGGGAACACCGGCGCTCGCCTCCGCCGTGAGCCGGCCGATCGTCTCCACGACGGCGCGCGACGGTGGCCCGTAGTTGCCGAAGTTGAGATATCCGGTCGGCTCCGCGAAGGAGGCGAGGTAGTCGTCGAGCTCTGCCGTCACGCGGAAACTCCCTGGAGGACGGTCGGTCGGGAACACCCTTCATACCTCACGGCCCGCGGGCCGCCGGACGTCAGGGTTTCATCGGCGCCGCGGCCGCGGCCTCGGTGACGGCGGCGCCCTCCGCCCGGCTCAGCAGCCCGGCGGCCTCCCACGCACGGACGGTGGCGTTCACCGCCCGCAGGAACGCCCGGCGGTCGGTGAACGGGGCGCCCGCCCACAGCCGGTCGAGGAAGGTGGTGCCGCTCGCGTCGGCGCGGTTCGCGACGCCCGCGTCGGTGCCGGCGAACACGATCCGCGGCTCCTCCCGGCGGAAGTAGGCGTGGTAGGGGTCGGTGTCGCCCAGGTAGAACGGCTCGAACGGCACCCCGCCCGCCGTGAACGTCATCGGCCGCTCCCCCGCCTCGGCGACGGCGGCGAGGTCGCCGGAGAGCGTCAGGGACCCGTACCACGACATCGGCAGGGCCCCCGGACTCGCCGACTTGGCGACGAGCGCGACGGGCCCGTTGAGCAGGGCCTGCAGACCGGGGTCGTCGAGGGCCCGCTCGACCCGCAGCCGGAACGGGAAGCGGGCCTCGACCCGGTCGCCGTTCCGCCAGGTCCTGGCGAGGCTCGCGTACCCGTCGCTGCCCACCCGTACGGTCTGCTGCCGGTCGTTGACCGTGATCGTGAAGCCGGAGCGGGCCCACGACGGCACCCGCAGGCGCAGGTCGAGCCGGCCGCCGCCGGTGATCGTCAGGGTGGTGGTGTCCGACCTGGGGTAGTCGCCGCGCTGGGTCACGGTCAGTCCCCGCTCCGCCCACCGCAGGGTCGACGGGAGATACAGGTTGACGTAGAGCGCGTCGCCGCGCGGTGACCGGAAGTAGATGGAGTCCTGGTACTTGGTGTGGTTCTCCAGCCCGGTGCCGCCGCAGCACGTGCCGGTGTTGCCGTATCCCCGTCGCACGCCGGGGCCGACCGGCACCATGTACGTGACCAGCGGGTCGTCGGTGCTGTCGGTGTCCTGCCGGGAGGCGAGGATCTGGTTGACCAGCGTCTTCTCGTAGTAGTCGAAGAACCGCGCGTCCGGCGCGTGCAGGAACAGCCCCCGCGCCACCTTGAGCATGTTGTACGCCGCGCACGACTCGGCGTTGGTCGTCGTGACGATGCTGCCCGCGATGACGTCCCGTCCGCGGAAGACCTCGCCCTGGCCGGTGCCGCCGTGCACGTAGGTGCGGTGCGGCACGACCATGTCGAAGAAGTGGGCCGCGGCCTTCCGGTAGTCCTCGCCGCCGCCGTTCTCGAAGAGGCGGAGATAGCCGAGGAACTGCGGGATGTGCTGGTTCGCGTGCTTGCCGTCGAGGCTGTCGGTGCCGGCCACGCAGTCGGCGAGCAGAGCGGTGTTGTCGAAGCAGCGCGCCGTGGCCAGGAACGTCGCGTCGCCGGTCAGCGCGTACAGGTCGGCCATGACCTCGTTCATGCCGCCGTACTCCCCGGCGATGTACAGCGACCACATCCGGTCGAGCTGCTCGCGGGGCAGCGCGCCGAGCCGGCTGTGCACCCACTCCCCCATCCCCGTCGCGACGGCGAGCGCCGTCGTGTTGCCGGTGAGGGTGTACGCGTCGAGCAGCCCCCGCATGATCTTGTGGCAGGTGTAGTACGGCGCCCAGATCGCCGGGTACGTCGCGTACGACTCCAGCTGGATGAACTGCGTCTCGGGGTAGGCCGCGAGGAAACCGGCGTGGCTCGGGCCGGGGGCACCGCCGAGGCCGGTGACGACCGCCGCGTCCCAGCCGCGTCCCGAGGAGTCGGCGACCGCCGAACCGGACGTCTCGTCGAACCGGTACCAGGCGAGGTTGCCGTGCGTGCCTCCCTCGGCGGCCGCGAGCGTGGCGATCTCCGCCGCGTCGAGGGCACGGTCGTACAGGTGGAACTCGTCGACGGTGCCCGCCAGGTGCGCGTCCCCGAACTGGGAACGGCCGATCCAGTTGTTCTTCGGGGCGCCCAGGTCGGCCGGCGAGAGGGTCATCGCCGGGTTCGTGCCGGCGACCGCGCCGTCGACGTAGAGGGTCCCCGTGCCGCCCGTGAGGGTGACCGCGAGATGGACCCACCGTCCGACCGGCACGGGCGCGGCGCCCCGGATCCGCTGCTCGGCGGAGCTGCCGCCGGTGGTGATCGCGAAGCGGGGGCCGGCGCCGTCGTCGGCGGTCAGGAACATGTAGGTGCCGGTGCCGGTGCCGAAGTCGAACACCCGCGACCAGGTCCGCTTCTCGGCGAGCCGTACCCACACGGCGATGGTGAACGTGTCGAGGCCGTCCACGGTGGCGTCGGGCAGCCCGACGTACTGTCCGTCACCGGTGAGTTGGAGCCCGCCGCCGGCCCGGCCGGTCGACCACACGGCCGGTGGCGGCGGTGTGCCGGGCCGGCCGACCTGGGCGGTCCAGGCATCCTGGCACTCCTTGAGCCCGGCGACGACGGCGTCGAGCTTGTCCTTGAACACGGCCTCCCCGGTGCCCGCCCACGCCTGGGCGAGCATCGACAGGAAGTGCCCGCTGTAGTGCCCGCGCAGGTTGCCCGTCGCGTCGTCCCAGCCGCCCGGCGGCTCGGCGCCCCCGGTGTCCAGCCCCGCCGCGGCGCGGAAATTGCTGAGGACACGGTCGACGGGGTAGGCGCGGGCGTAGGCGAGGATACGGTCGCGTTTCTCGGTGAACAGGCTCGCCCCGAGGTCGACCTGGTCGAGGGAGAACGGGACGGCCCGCCACGACGCGGGAACCGGGAGGCGGTCGACCCGCGGCCGGCCGGCGACGCCGCCCGTTCCCACCGGGCCGGCCGGGGCCGCGGCCACCGGTCCGGCTTCGGCCACGCCGACCAGGGTCGCACCGGCGGCCCCCGCTCCGTACCGCAGCAGCCGGCGACGGGACATCGCGTTGTGCGTCATATCTGCATTCACTCCCGGTCCAAGTCGGTAAAGGGTTTCTTCGGTCATGGACGGCATCGCAATGCTTTTCCGAAACGTTTTCGGTGCCGATATCGACCGACGACGCCGGAAAGGCCCGCCGGGGTGCGGCGGACCGAACACGCTCCCGGCCCGGGGAGGCAGATCGGGCCGGGAGCGGGGGAATTCCGGAGGCCACCGAATCAAGAATCCTTCCCCGGCGGGGACTTCTCCGATTCCGGCGGCCTGCCGAGGCGGCCCACCGTGCTAGGAGATCGCCAGGTCGGCGCTGGGGAAGGCGGTGAACGACGGGTTGATGTCGGACTCGCCGCCGCGGCCGTCGCAGCCCCGGTCCGGGTTGAACATCAGGTAGGTGCCGGCGGCGCAGGTGATGGCGAGTTCGGCGTCCCCGCCGACGACGATGTTCCCGGACAGGTTGGCGCCGCCCTGGATCAGGGCGTTGTCCTTGACCACGGCGTTGCCGCCGACGGTACCGCCGTTGACCCAGCCGAGCCCCTCGACGCGGGCGTTGCCGGTGACCGTACCGGCGTAGACCGCGGCCTTCGGGCCGACATAGGCCGAGGCGGCGACATTGGCGCTGTTGGAGACCCAGCCGCCGCCGTTGGCGTGCCAGTGTCCGCCGCCGGTCGCGGCGGGCTTGACATGGCCGGGCTCGAAGCCGGACGGGGTGGCACCGGAGAGGCGGAACTCGTACGGGAAGCGCCGGGCCTTGGTGTAGCCGTCCAGGAAGCCGTAGTGCGGCACCGCGGTCGGGGTGGCGGTGACGACCAGCCAGACCTCGCTCTCGCCGGACTGCAACTGGAAGCTGATCTGCCCGTCGGTGCCCGAGGTCAGCGGCGAGTAGCGTGCCGTGCCGCCCCGCATCGCGACCAGTCCGAACGTCCAGCCGCTCGCGCCGGTCTCCGCGTGCCCCTTCAGCCGGATCTTCACGAGCCCACCGGCCTGCGCGGGCACGAGCTTGATCTTGTTGAAGCCGTAGTCCGAGGGCGCGACCCGCGCGTTGATCCGGTAGTGGCCCAGGCCCTGGTCGACGGCCTCGACGTTGCCCCCGTTGTACGCGTTGAGGAAGCCCGCGCCGTACACGTTGTTGAGGAACGGCATCAGCGTCGAGCGGTTGCCGAAGTCGTAGTTGACGGTGCGGGTGGCGTACTCGCCGACCCGCCGGTTCAGTTCGGACTGGGTGATCCCGGCGATCCGGCGGTACGTCTCCAGCGGGTGCTCGGTGCTGCGCGCCTCGTTCCAGATCCGGTTGAACATCGCCAGACCGTCCCGGTCCTTGATGTACTGCGCCAGCATCCAGTTGCCGTAGTGGTGCCGGCTGGAACTGAAGTACAGGTTCTCCGAACGCAGCCAGCGGGTGAGGTCCCCCGCCGCGGTGGTGGGCAGCGCCTGCATCGCCATGAACTCGGCGCTGGTCTCCCAGAACGTGCCCGCGCTCGGATCGACGAAGCCGGCGCCGGACCGGCCCAGGAACGTGTAGTTCTGGAAGACATGGGCGAGTTCGTGCGCCAGCCCCCACGAACCGGGCAGCGCGGCGCCCGGGGCGACGTTGATGACGCCGACCCTGTTGTCCACAGAGCCGCCACTGGCCCAGGCGTCCAGCGCGGTGCGGTTCCAGGTCCGGGTGACGATCACGATGATCTTGTGCTGTGCCAGCAGCCCGGTCTCCGGGGTGAAGGCCATCGTGCTGACGTAGAACCGGTAGAGGTTCTCCAACTGGGTGATGACGCTGTTCGGGTCGAAGTTGTACGGCGAGGGCGCCGACACCGGGTTGGTGCCCGACTTCTCGCCCCACAGCAGGATGAAGTTGTCGGACTCCCGGCTCCGGTCGGCCGACCAGGGCACCTCGCCCGTCTGGGTCCATCTCGCGGGGATGTACACGGACTTCGCGGCGGGCGCCGACGGGCGGGCCGTCGCCGACGGCGCGACCGAGGCACCGGTCACCAGCGTGAGAGTCAGTACGACAGCGAGCCACAGTGGCCGTAATCGAGCCTGCAGAAGCGTCACGACGGAAACACCATCCCGTTGGGGGCCGATGATGGTTGCCACGCCGACCTTTCGGGCCTTTTCCCGGGCACCGGACAAGGACGGTGGACGCAGAGGACTCCGGTGCGCGCGTGAAGGCCGACACTGATGGACGGGGCATCTATTACTGTTGACACTGACGTACGAAAACCCTTTCGGCAACCTTCGGTTCGGGAAAATCACCCGGGATTCTCAGGGCAGCGGCGGCAGCGCCACCCGCTGGACCGGTGTGGTGTTCCCGGCGCGGTCGGTGGCGATGAACTCGAGGATCTGCGGCTCCTCGCGCAGCGCCCTGGTGAACGGCTCCTGGTAGACGCCCCAGAACGTCTCCGGGGTACGCCATTGGACGCGGTCCACGCCGGACACGTCGTCGTCGGCGTGGAGGGTCACCTCGACGTTGCTCGGTCCGAGCGGACGGACCTCGGCACGCACCGCCGGGGGCCGCGTGTCCACGGCGATCTCGCGCGTGGCGTGGACGGTCCGGCCGGAGGAGTCGGTGGCCCGGCCCCGGAGCACGTGGTGGCCCTCGCGGTCCAGGGCGGTCACCCCGGTCGCGGGCCGCCAGGCGCCCTCGCCCACCGCGGCCTCCAGGGTGGCGGGCGAGAGCGAGGTCACCGCGAAGCCCGGCTCCCGGGTGTACCAGCCGGACGGGGCACGATCGCCGGTCACCTCCACCCGGACCACCGGCAGCGGATCCCCCACGCCGATGTCGGCCGGGAGCGACCAGGCGACGACGTCCTCGGCGGGCCGCCCGTCCGCCGGGACCGTCCGGGTCACGCGCACCGCGTCCGCCCCGTCCGGGCCGATGACACCGCGGCGCGGCACAGCCGGGCCGTCGAGGGTGCTCGCGGCGGCCGCCAGGAGCACCAGGGCCGCCTCGTCCCGGCTCAGCAGCCCGGTGCGGGCGGCCCGCACCACCCCTTGGTGGACCGCGGTGAAGAACGCGGCGATGCCGGCGTATCCGCCGTCCGCCCACAGGCCGGTGAGGAACGACCAGCCGTCGGCGTCGTGGCGGTCGGGCACCCCGGGCGCGCTGCCCAGGAAGGCGATCTCCGGGTCGGCCAGGCGCAGGTACATGTGGTGCCGGTGGGCGCCGCCGGACCAGGCGGGTTCGAAGGTCCGGCCGAGCACCGAGACCAGGTCCCCATCGGTGGTGTGCCCGGCGATGGTGCCGTCGAGACGCCGGTGGGCGGCCGCCGCGACCGGCAGGGTGGTGGTGGCGTCGTCGCGCGCGAGCAGCACGGTGGGGCCGAGTTCCACGCTGACCAGGGTGGGGTCGTCGGGGGTGGGCACCAGCCGCAGCGGCATCGGCAGGTCGAGCTCGACGATGTCGCCGGGGCGGAAATCGCGGCGCAGTGTCACGAACCCGGTGGCCGGCACGGGTGTCTCCACGCCGTCGATCCGGGGGGCGGCGGCCCAGGGCGGGATGCGCAGGTGCAGTGCGCCGGAGAAGGCGAGGCCGAACTCGACCGCCACCTTCCCGTCGCGGGGGTAGCGGGTCCGCAGGGTCACTTCCCCGTCGGCGTGGCGCAGCCGCGAGGGTACGTAACTCGTGACGTACAACTGCCCGGGTGCGTGGAACCACACCGATTCCTGGTGTTTGACGTGGCTCTCCAGGCCGGTGCCGCCGCAGCAGGTGCCGACGTTGTCGTACTCGCGGAGGGCGCCCGGGTCCACCGGGTACATGTACATGACCTCGGGGCTGGTGTCCGAGGTGACGTCGGCCCGGGAGCCGACGATGTGGTTGAGCGAGGCGCGCTCGGCGTAGTCGGCGTACCGGCGGTCGAGGGTGTGCCCGAACAGCGAACGGGCGATCTTCAGCAGGTTGTAGGTGGCGCAGGTCTCGGCGTTGCGCCGCTTGACGAACCCGGCCACGGTGTCGGCGGGGCCCCAGAGTTCGCCCTCGCCGGTGCCGCCGTGCGCGAAGGTCCGGCCGGGCACGATCTGGTCCCAGAGGGCGACGACCGCGTCGAGGTAGCGGCGGTCGCCGGTGGCGTCGTACTGGTCGAGGTGTCCGACGAGCATGGGGAGGTGCTGGTTGGCGTGCATGCCGTCGAGCACGTCCCGGCCCGCCACCGCGGCGTCCAGCACGCGGTCGACCTCGAAGGCCCCGGCGGTGCGCAGGAACGACGGCTCTCCGGTGATCCGGTGCAGTCGCGCCATGGTCTCGTTCATGCCGCCGAACTCGCCGGCGATGTAAAGGGACCACATGCGCTGCAGCCGCGCCCGGTCCAGCCGCAGGATCCGGCCGGCCACCCAGTGGCCCATGCCGGTGGCGATCTCCAGCGCCTGCCGGGAGCCGGTCAGCTCGTACGCGTCGAGCAGCCCCGCCATGATCTTGTGGCAGGTGTAGTACGGCGCCCAGATCTCCCCGTACGGCGCCATGTCCTCCAGCCGCGAGAACTGCCACTCGCCGTACGCCGCCAGAAACCCCGGATGGCTGTAACGCCCGGTCGCCGCGAGCGCGTCGCGCACCTCGGCCAGGCCCGCGACGGTCTCGTCCGCCTTGTCCCGCAGGAGCTCCTCGCCGGTCGAGGCGTACGACAGCGAGAGCATGGACAGGAAGTGCCCCGCGTAGTGCCCGCGCAGCAGGCTCGCCGTGGGTGCCACGCCCGGGCCCGGGTAGTCGGCCTCGGACCAGGCCCGCTCGTCGGGGTGGCCGAAGTCCTCCCAGGTGCCGGGGGGCAGCGCCCCGTGGGTGTCGAGCCCCGCGTTGGCCCGGAAGACGGCGAGCACCCGGTCCACGGGGAACACCCGGGCGAGATGCAGCATCTGGTCCCTGGTCCGGGAGTGCACCCCGTCGAGAAGCTCGACGTCGCGCAGGGCGAAGGGAGTCGCGCGGGTCATCGGGCCGCCCATGTCTCGATCCCGGCGGCGTCGATCGGCAGCGCGCCCGACAGCACCTCGTGCCCGGTCCCGGTGACCAGGAGGTCGTCCTCCAGGCGTACGCCGATCCCGCGCAGTTCGGGGGGCAGGGTCTCGTCGTGGGCATGGAAGTACAGGCCGGGTTCGACCGTCAGCACCATGCCGGGCCGCAGCGGCGCACCCTGGTAGCGCTCGTACGTCGAGGTCGCGCAGTCGTGCACGTCCAGGCCCAGGTGGTGGCCGATGCCGCAGACGAGGTAGCGGCGGTGCTGCTGGCCCTCGGGGGCGAGCGCCTCGTCGACCGAGACCGGCAGGAGCCCCCAGTCGTGAAGTCCGCGCGCCAGCACCTCCATGGCGGCGAAGTGGAAGTCGGTGTAGGTGGCGCCGGGGCGCACCTGGTCCATGCCGGCCCGGTGCGCGGCCTCGACCAGGTCGTGCACCCGGCGCTGGGCCGGTGAGAAGGTGCCGCCCACCGGGAGCGTCCGGGTCACGTCGGCGGTGTACAGCGAGTTCGCCTCGACGCCCATGTCGAGCAGCAGGGTCTCGCCGGGGCGGACCGGGCCGTCGCAGCGGACCCAGTGCAGGATCGGGGCGTGTTCGCCGGAGCCGACGATGGTGTTGTAGCCGGGCCCGTTGCCGACGGTGCGGGCGTGCCGGTCGAAGGTGCCCTGGAGCCAGCGCTCCCCCAGGGCGTCGGCGACGGCCCGCGGGATCTCGTCGGCGACGGCGGCGAATCCGGTGACCGTGTGGTCCACGGCCTCCCGCAGTTGGGCGATCTCCCAGTCGTCCTTGATCATGCGCAGGTCGGAGAGCGCCGCGCGGACGTCGTCCGCGGGGCCGCCGGGCCGCTCGCCGAGGTCGCCGATCGGCCGCACCGGCAGGTCCAGCGCGGCCGACCAGGCCGCGAGCCCCGCCGAGGGGCCGACCCACAGTTCCCCGTACGCCGCGCTGGCGTGGAAGTCGCGTTCGCCGGGCCGGGCCGGAGCCGGCATGTACAGCACCGCGTCATGGCCGCCCGGCCGCGGTGTCATCACCAGGACGGCGCCCTCGGTCTGGCACGAAGTGGCCCAGACGAAGTCGCTGTCCGCCCTGAACGGGTAGTCGGCGTCGCCGTTACGGCGGGGCGCGCGGCCCGCGGCCAGGACGAGGGTCCGGTCCGGCAGGCAGGCGCTCAGCCGGGCCCGGTGCTCGGCCGCCGCGCGTGCCGCGGCCGGGCTCACCGGTGCCGGGATGTCGCGTGCGGCCCAGCCCTGCCCGATGCGGGCCAGGAAGCCGGGGCTCTCGTCGGCCAGCCGCGGCGGTTTCGTACCGGCGTACGGCGGGGTGGTCCCCCCGGCATAGGGCGTGGTCCCCCCGGTGTACGGCGGGGTGGCCGTTCCGCCGGCCGGCGTGGTGGTCGTCTCGGTCAACGCTTTTCGCCTCCTCGGTCGCGGACCATCTCCCGCAGCCGGCGCAGTACCCGGCCGTCGGCGATGCCGTCGTGTTCGTACTCGTTGGTCACCCAGGTCGCCGCGTTGCCGACCCGGGTCAGGGTGTCGCGCTGCAGCCCGGCGTCGACGAACACGTCGTCGGCGTAGACGGCTGCGGCCAACGGGACGTCGTTGGCGGCGAGCCGGGCCGGGTCGTAGAGCGTGCTCCAGACCCGCTGCTCGGCGAGCTCGGCCATCGCGGGCGCGAACGGCCGCAGCGCCCGGATCTCCTCGAACATCCACGGAAACGTCATCTCCGAGGTGAACAGCAGCGGCCGGCGGTCCCCGGCGAACTCCGGCCGCCGGTCCCGTTCGCGCTGGGCCGACCAGCGGAAGGGACCGTTCGGTCCGTCGCCGTAGATCGACTCCTGGAGGGTCCAGAACAGCGGGTTGCCCGCGTTCGACGTCTTCACCAGCACGGTCTCCAGGAACGCGTCGTCGAGGCGGCCGTCCCGGCGGACCGCCTCGGAGACCAGCCAGTGAAGGCGCTGATGGCCGGCGCCGAAGCCGAGTTCCCCGCCCAGGGTCTGGAACCGGCGCACCGACAGGGGCGAGCCGTCGGGCAGCCTCACGTCACCGGCGGCGAGCCGGTCGGCGATCGCCGCCACCGCGGCGGCGTCCCGCGGGTAGCGCCGGTAGAAGTCGGCGGTCTTGCCGGCCACCCGGTCGAACGTACGCCGGTAGACCTCGTCCGGATCGGGCGGTGTGCCGGGGATCCCGCCGCAGACGTAACAGGCGGTCAGTGCCTCGGGCGCGTACGAGAGATAGGTCAGGGTGATCCACCCGCCGAAGCTCTGTCCGAGGGTGGCCCAGCGCTTGCCGTCGTAGCACCGGGTCCGGACGTGTTCGAGGTCGCGCACGATCGAGTCGGCGCGGAAGCGCAGCAGGTGGTCGGCGGCCGCCCGGGCGTCGGGGAAGCCCGCGATGTCGGTTCCGTCGACCGGGGTGCTGCGCCCGGTGCCGCGCTGGTCGACCAGAACGACCCGGTAGTGGGTCAGGGCCTCCGGCAGCCAGCCGCCCAGCGGGGCGGGCCGGGGATTGGCGCCGCCGGGGCCGCCCTGCAGATAGGTCAGCAGCGGCAGGTCGTCGTGGCGGCGGTCGGGGTCGGTGAACTCCCGGACGAACAGCTCGATGCCCGCTCCGCCGGGATCGGACCAGTCGAGCGGCGCGGGCACCGTGAACTCGCGTACCCAGGCGCCGGGCAGGGGGTACTCCACCGGGTTCACGCGGTGGCTCCGCTCGTGTTGGCCCGCCGGCGCGCGTCCCACTCGGGGCGGATCCGGGGCACGGCGGCGAGCAGGGTACGGGTGTACTCGTGGCGCGGGTCGTCGAAGACCGCGTCCCGCTCGCCGGATTCCACGACGCGGCCGCCGGTCATCACCGCGACGGTGGTGGCGATCTGCCGGACCACGGCGAGGTCATGGGCGATGAACAGGCAGCCGAACCCCTCCTCGCGCTGGAGTTCGCGCAGCAGGTTGATGATCTGTGCCTGCACCGAGACGTCGAGGGCCGAGACCGCCTCGTCGCAGACCAGCACGCGCGGGCTCACGGCGAGCGCGCGGGCGATGCCGATGCGCTGCGCCTGCCCGCCGGAGAACTGCGCGGGGTAGCGGTCGACGTGATCGGGGTCGAGCCCCACCCGTTCCATGAGCGCGCGGGCGACCGTCCGGGGGCCGCCGGGAATCGGCCGTTTCTGGTAGCGCAGGGGGGCGGTGACGATCCGTTCGACGGTGTGCCGGGGGTTGAGCGACGAGAACGGGTCCTGGAACACGACCTGGATCTGGCGGCGCACTTCCAGCAGCTCCTTCCCGTGCAGGGCGGTGATGTCGCGGCCGTCGAGGTGGACGGTGCCCGAGGTGACGTCGATCAGCCGGGCCGCGAGCCGCGCGGTGGTCGACTTGCCCGAGCCGGACTCCCCCACCAGGGCGAGGGTCCGGCCCGCGTGCAGGTCGAAGGAGACGGTGTCGACGGCGGTGAACGTGCGCGCGGGGCGCAGCAGTCCGGCCGTACCCGCGACGGGGAATTCCTTGACCAGGTCCCGGGCCCGCAGCAGTGGTTCGGAGCTCATGTGTCGCCTCCCAGGGTCTGGAGCTCGCCGATCTCGTCGTCGATCCGCGGGACCGCTTCGAGCAGCGCCCGGGTGTACGGGTGCCGCGGGTCGCAGAAGATCTGCTCGGCGGTGCCGGACTCGACGACCTTGCCGTGCCGCATGACGATCAGTGTGTCGGCGACCTCGCTGACCACGGCGAGGTCGTGGGTGATGAGGATGAGCGCCGCGCCGGTGTCGCGGCGTACCTCGGCGAGCAGGTCGAGGATCTGGGCCTGGACGGTGACGTCGAGCGCGGTGGTCGGCTCGTCGGCGATGATCAGGCTGGGCTCGGTGCTGAGCGCCATGGCGATCATCACGCGCTGGCGCATGCCGCCGGAGAACTGGTGCGGGTATTCGTCGACGCGGCGGGCCGCGTCGCGGATGTGCACGCGTTCCATCGCCTCGATCGCCGCGGTGCGGGCGGCGCGTCGGCTGACGCCGGAGCGGTGCGAGCGGTAGGCCTCGGCGATCTGTGTGCCCACGGTGTAGTACGGGTTGAGCGAGGAGAGCGGGTCCTGGAACACCATCGCGATCCGGTCGCCGCGCACGGCGCGCATCCCGCGTTCGGTCAGGGTGGTGAGGTCGCCGCCGTCGAACTCGACGCGGCCGGTCCGGGTGGCGCCCTTCGGGAGCAGCCCCATGATCGCGAGGCTGGTCATCGACTTGCCCGAGCCGGACTCGCCGACGATGCCGAGGGCGCCGCCGGGCGGTACGGCGAAGTCGACGGCGTCGACCACCGGGGCGCCGTGGAAGGCGACGGTCAGGCCCCGCACGCGCAGCAGGTCGCTCATGACGCCGCTCCTCTTCCGACCCGCGGGTCGATCGCCGAGTACACGAGGTCGACGGCCATGTTGCCGACCACGACGAAGAAGGCCGCGAGCAGCGTCACCGCCATGATCACCGGCTGGTCGTTCTTGGTGATGGAGTCCGCCGCGAGTTTGCCGACGCCGTTGATCCCGAAGACCGTCTCGGTGATCAGCGCGCCGCCGAGCAGTCCGGCGAAGTCCATGCCCGCGATGGTGACGATCGGGGTGAGCGCGGGCCGCAGCGCGTGGCGCCGCCACACCAGGGCCGGTCGCAGGCCCTTGGCTTTCGCGGTCCGCACGAAGTTCTCGTCCAGGGTGTCGATGACGTTGGCCCGGGTGAGGCGGGTGTACGACGAGGCGTAGCCGATGGCCAGCACCGTCCACGGCATGATGAAGTTGAGGAACCACTGTCCCGGGTCGTCGGCGAACTGGACGGCCTGCGGGAACGGCAGCCACTGGAGCCACACCACGAGCACGTACTGGAGGGCCAGGGCGAGCACGTAGTTCGGGACCGACATGCCGGCCAGGGTGAGTCCGGCGATGAACCGGTCGGTGAAGCGTCCTTCGCGTACGGCGCTGAGCAGACCGCCGATCACGCCCATGACCAGCCAGAGCACGGCCGCGCCGAGGGCGACCACCGCGGTGACCGGCAGCCGCTGCAGGATCATGTCGGTGACGAGCTGTGAGGTCTGGAACGAGTAGCCGAGGCAGGGAGCCGGGCAGTGCACCACGGACGGGCCGCTGCCGTAGTCGCGGCCCGCGAACAGCCCCTGCAGGAAGTGCAGGAACTGGCTGAGGAACGGGTCGGTCAGGCCGAGGTTGGCGCGGATCTGGTCGATGCGCTCCGGGGTGCAGTTCTTGCCGCAGATCTGTACGGCGGGGTCCGGCGACAGGGCGAAGAAGATGACGTAGGTGAACAGGCAGACCAGGAACAGCACGAGCAGCATGCCCAGCACGCGGTGCACGACGTAGCGGGTCATGAGCGGCCTCCCGGCTCGGTGGCGGTCCGGATGCGGTCGCCGAGGACCATGAAGGACAGCACCAGCAGCGCCAGGAAGACGCCCGGGACGAGGAAGTAGGTGGGGACCACCGCGTACCAGTTCACCGAGCTGGAGATCATCTGCCCCCAGGACGGCGTGGGCGGCACCAGGCCGACGCCGAGGAAGGACAGCCCGGCCTCGGTACCGATGTAGCCGGGTATCGCCAGGGTCACCATGACCAGGATGGTCGAGCGCAGGTTGGGCAGGATCTCGGTGAAGACGATGGTGGTGCGGGAGGCGCCGGACGCGCGGGCCGCCTCGACGAACTCGCGCTCCTTGAGCGACATGGTCTGCCCGCGCACGATCCGGGCCAGGTACGGCCAGCCGAACAGCGAGATCACCACGACCAGCAGGTACTGCCGGTCGTCCGCGGGCAGTGCGGAGAGCACGGCGATCATGAAGATGAGCGCGGGGAACGCCATCAGGAACTCCATGACCCGCGAGATCAGCATGTCGGTCCGGCCGCCGAAGTAGCCGGCGAGCAGGCCGAACACCATGCCGAGCACCGTGGTGAGCAGCGTCGCGCCGAGGGCGATGAGCATCGAGGAGCGGGCTCCGTACACGATCCGGGCGAAGATGTCCCGGCCGCTGCCGGGCTCGACGCCGAGCCAGTGCGACCCGGAGATGCCGCCCCAGGACCCGACGGGCATGCCGCCGAGGTCGGGGTCGATGGCGCTCTGGTCGAACTCGTACGGGTCCCAGCCGCTGACCCGGACGATGAGAGGTGCGAACACCGCCATGAGCACGATCAGTGCGATGTAGCCGAGGCAGGCCACGGCCACCGGGTCGCGCAGCAGGTTCCGGACCACGCTCCGGCGGGGGTCGGGGGCGGTGCCGGGGGTGACCTCTACGGACACCTCCGGCACCTGCGTCCCGGTTGACGGGATCGTCATGTCAGCCCTTCGCCGGGTCCTTGAGACCGATGATCCCGTAGTCGACGTCTCCGCTGGGGGCGACCACCCCCGCCAGGTTGCTGCCCGGCAGGTAGATGCGGTTCGCGACGTTCAGCGGGACGAAGGGAGCCAGCGCCATGATCTTCTTGTCCAGCTCTCCCCAGGCCTTGTTCGCCGCGGCCAGGTCGGTCATCGCGCCGATCCGGTCGATCTCGGCGTTGACGGCGTCGTCGTTGAACTGGGCGAGGTTCTGGTTGCCCTTGGCGGTGATCTTCCGGCCGTCGAACAGGGGCGGCAGGAACGTCGACGCGCTCGACGCCCAGTCCGGACACCAGCCGGTGATCGCCGCGTCGTGCTGCTGCGACGGTGTGCCGATCGTCTCGTAGTAGGTCGCCGCGTCGATCACGTTCAGCTTGACCTCGATACCGGCCCGCTTGAGCGCCTGCTGGATCGCCTCGCCCTGGCCCTGGTCGAGCTCTTTCGCGCGTACGTCCAGGGTCATCGTGAAGCCGTTCGGGTAACCCGCGTCGGTGAGCAGTTGCTTGGCCTTGGCCGGGTCACCGGCGTTGTCCGCGCTCGGATAGGGGTCGTAGTCGACGTGCCCGGAGACCGTCGCCGGCAGGAGGCCGGTGGAGAGCGTCGCGAGCTGCCGGCCGCCGCTGGCGTTGAGCACCGAGCCTTTGTCCACCGCGTAGTTGACGGCCTGACGCACCTTCACGTCGTTCAGCGGTTTCTTCGTCGTGTTGAGACCCATGTATGTGAGACAGGTCGACGGCGCCTTGACCGTCTGCGCCTTGGCCTGCGGTGTCTGCAGGCGGGCAATGGTGGCTGTCTGCACGGTGCCGGAGATCGCGTTGACGTCGGTGCCCTGGCCCGCGATGAGCCGCTCGTCGATGGTGGCGCCCTCGACGCCGACGGTGAAGCGCCACGCGTCGGGGTAGGCCTTGCGGACCGTGTCGCCCTTCGCGTCCCAGTGCGGGTTGCGCTTGAGCTGGATCAGGCTGCCCGGGGTGAGTTTCTCCAGGTCGTACGGGCCGGAGGAGACGACGTCCTTGATGAACGAGTCACCCCCGCCGGTGCCGACCGGGAAGGGGGTGCCCGCCGGCTGGGAGAGCGCCGCGTCGAACTCGGGGAAGGGCGCCTTGAGATGGAAGACGATGGTCTTGTCGTCGGGTGTCTCGATCGTCGGCAGGTCGCCCGAGCGGTACGGCCCCTGGTAGCCCTTCGGGGCGTCGACCAGCTGTTTGAGGTACGGCGAGCCGATGCCGATCTCCGGGTCCCAGCTACGGCTGATGCCGAACTTGACGTCCTTGGAGGTGATCGGCGCGCCGGTGTCGAACTTGATCCCGTCCTTGAGCTTGTAGGTCCAGGTCAGACCGTCGGCGGAGACCTTGCCGAGGCTCTCCGCGAGGTCGGGGACCATCGCGTTGGGGTCCTTGGCGTCGTTGGGTGCCTTGGTGATGAGCTGGCGGTATATCAGGCGGTAGAACGCGTTGACGCCGCCGTCCCAGCCGCGGGTCGGGTCGAGATAGGAGAAGTCGGTCGACTGCAGGACCTGTACGGTCCCGCCCTTGGCCGCGGTCCCGCCGCTCCCACCGCCGGTGGCTTTGGACGAGGTGCCGCCACCGGTGCATGCCGAAAGGGCGAGTGCGCCGACCGCCAGCCCAGCGAGCGCCGCTGAAGACGAGGTTCTCTTCAAGGGGTCCTACCTTCCGGTCGGGTGCGGGCAGCCCGGCCGTCCGGCGGAGCGGGACGGGTGACGGGCCGGCGGACCAGCGACTATGTGCGGAAACGGTGGGCAGATGCGCTGCGAATCCGGTGGGCCGGCGGGCAGAGCGAAGCGCCCACGACCGGTCCCACGGAGAGACCGGGATCACAGCGAGCCCGGTCACTTGAGGAGACAGTAGTATGTGACACCTCTCGGGAGAAGAGGTTCCGCGAGAATTTACCGGGGTGACACTCCGGTTCGGGCACACGCCGACGAGCCCGCCCGGCTCGGCCGGGCGGGCTCGTCACACCGGTGCCTCACTCCTCCGAGCGGCCGTTCCACCAGCCGAGCACATGGCCGATGTGGGCGGTGAGCAGCGTTTCCGCGCCCCGCCCGTCGCGCGCCTCCAACAGGTCCACCAGGCTGTGGTGTTCGGCCGCCGAACGGGCCAGCTCGGCGGTGCCGATCATGTCGGCCAGGCCCACCATGCGGGTCTGCTGCCGCAGATCCTTCACCATCGCGAGCAGCCGGCGGTTGCCGTGCAGTTCCAGGAGCCGCAGATGGAAGGCCATGTCGGCGGCGAGGTAGGCCGCCAGATCGGCCGCGGCGGCCGAGTCGACGATCACCTGGGCCCTGCGCCGCAGGTCGGCGGCGGCCTCGGGCTGCAGCGCCCGTGCGATCTCCCGCATCGGCGGCGCCTCCAGGAGCTGGCGCAGCCGCACGATCTCCCAGAGGTCCTGCTCGCTGACCTCGGTGATCCGGAAGCCCTTGTTGCGCACCACGTCGACGAATCCGCGTCCCTGCAGGTTGAGCAGGGCCTCACGGACCGGGGTGGCGGAGATCCCGAACCGCGCGGCCAGCGTCGGCGCGGTGACCAGGGTCCCCGGGGCCAGTTCACCCGAGACGATGGCCGCGGCCACCGCGTCCTCCACCGTGCCGCGCAGGCTCGCCCCCACCGACACCGGGCCGATGATTGATGAGCTCATCCGCGCCGTCCTCCCACCACTAAAATGTCACATCCCGCCGACCGCCGTCGGCCGACGCAGTGCCGAGTATCCCATTCACCGGTCGTCGCAGGTGCGGGGGTACATCGAGACGGGGGCCCGACAACACCGCGACCGACGCCACCGGTACCGGTACCCGCGCCGGTGTCCCCCGCTATGTCACCGACCGCCGGAGCGTGTGGTCGTGCACGGCCCGGCCGCACCCGGGGGCTCAGAACTCGAAACCCGCCGGGTAGGGATCGGTCGGGTCCAGCATGTACTGGCCGATCCCGGTCACCCAGGCCCGGCCGGTGATGGTCGGCAGCACCGCGGGCAGGCCACCGACCGTCGTCTCCCCCACCAGGCGGCCGGTGAACCGGCTGCCGATGAAGGACTCGTTGACGAAATCCCGGTGCAGCGCCAGCTCACCGCGTGCGTGCAGCTCGGCCATCCGGGCCGACGTACCGGTTCCGCAGGGCGACCGGTCGAACCATCCGGGGTGGATGGCCATGGCGTGCCGCGAGTGCGCGGCGTCCGAACCGGGGGCGATGAACTCCACGTGGTGGCAGTGGCCGACCCCGTCGATCAGCGGGTGTGCGGGCGGCGCCGACGTGTTGATCGCGTCCATGATCGCCAGCCCGGCGCTCAGGATCTCGTCCTTGCGTGCGCGGTCGAACGGCAGCCGTACGTCGTCGAGGTCCACCATGGCGTAGAAGTTCCCGCCGAACGCCAGGCTGTACCTGACCTCGCCGAGGCCGGGCACCTCGACGGTCGCGTCGAGCCGGTCGCAGTACGCGGGCACGTTCTCCAGTGTGACGCTGTCGGCGTGCCCGTCCTTGACCGCGACGTTGGCCACCACCAGCCCGGCCGGGGTGTCGAGACGGATGGTGGTCACCGGCTCGACGACCTCGACCATCCCGGTCTCGACCAGCACCGTGGCCACCCCGATCGTGCCGTGGCCGCACATCGGCAGGCACCCGGACACCTCGATGAACAGCACGCCGAACTCCGCGTCGGGACGGGTCGGCGGCTGCAGGACGGCGCCGCTCATCGCCGCGTGGCCGCGCGGCTCGTTCACCAGCAGCCGCCGTACGTGGTCGAGGTGTTCGGCGAAGTACAGCCGCCGCTCGTTCATGGTGGCGCCGGGAATCACCCCGACGCCGCCGGTCACGACCCTGGTCGGCATGCCCTCGGTGTGCGAGTCGACCGCGGAGAACAGCCGTGACGTACGCATCTCAGGCCGCCGTCACGCGGTGCGCCTCGACCGCGGCGATGGCCCGCCGCATGTCGGCCCGCACCCGGGCGTCGTGCTCGGCGGAGAGCGGGCCGCGCGGCGGGCGGCACGGGCCGCCGTACCGGCCGACCATTTCCATGCCGAGCTTGATGGCCTGGACGAACTCGGTGCGCGAGTCCCACCGGAACACCGCGACGAGGTGCCGGTAGAGCTCCCGGGCCTGCTCGAAGCGCCCGGCCAGCATGTGGTCGTAGATCGCCACCGACTCGGCGGGGAAGGTGTTGGGGAAGCCGGCGAACCAGCCGACCGCCCCGTCGGCCATCAGCTCGAACAGCACGTCGTCGGCGCCGGCCACCACGTCGATGTCGCAGAGCTCGGTGATCTCGAAGAGCCGGCGTACGTCCCCACTGAACTCCTTGATGGCGGTCACGTGGGGCAGCTGGGCGATCTCGGCCACCAGGTCCGGGACCAGGTCGACCTTGGTGTCGACCGGGTTGTTGTAGACCATGATCGGCAGCCCGACCTCGTCGATCTTCGTGTAGTGCTCGACGACCTGCTCACGGCTGGCCCGGTACATCGTCGGCGGCAGCGCCAGCACGCCGTCGGCGCCGTCCTCGGCGGCCAGTTCGGCCCAGTGTTTGGCCTGGTGCCAGCCGGGCCCGTGCACCCCGGCCACCACGACACCGCGCCCGCCGACCGTCTCGACGGCCACCTGGACGACCTTGCGGCGCTCCGCGTCGGTCAGCGCCGAGTACTCGCCGAGCGATCCGTTCGGACCGACGCCGTGGCAGCCGTTGCCGATGAGCCAGTCGCAGTGCTCCGCGTAGCGGTCGTAGTCGACCTCCAGCCCGGAGGGGGCGGAGGGGTTCTCCTTGAAGGGCAGCGCGGTGGCGACGATCACCCCGCGCAGGTCGGTCGGTGCGGAACTCATGGGACGTCCTCTCGGTTGCTGGTCCTGGGGGAAGCGGCGAGTTCGCCCAGGCGTACGGGGGTCGCGATCGGCCGGTGCGCGGTACGGCCCGGGTCGAGCAGGCCGGGGCCGTGCGCACCGGTGAGCAGGTCCTCGACCGCGCGGCCGCAGGTGCGGCCCTGGCACAGGCCGAGGCCGGCCCGGGTGGTCAGTTTGAGCGAGCGCAGCCCGCGGGATCCGGTCAGCTCCGCGGTCCGCCGCAGGGCGCCCGCGGTGACGTCCTCGCAGCGGCACACCACGGTGTCGTCGTCCACCCAGGAGCGCCAGCCGGGGCGGATGCCGTGGGCGGTGGCGAGCCGCGCGGCGACCTCCCGGAAGACCGCCCGCTCGCGGACCGCGCCCGGTGCGGGAGTGCCCCCGGCGGCGACGCTCCCGGCGATCGCGCCCTCGGCCAGCGCCAGGTCGACGCCGCCGATACCGGTCAGCTCACCGGCCGTCAGCACCCCGGGCACCGAGGTGCGCTGCCGCTCGTCGACGGTGACCGCGCCGTCCGCGCCGACCGCGCAGCCGGCCGCGGTGGCGAGCTCGGTGCGCGGGACGAAGCCGTGGCTCACGCAGACGGCGTCGACCTCGATCCGCCGTCCGGTGCCGGGGACCGGCGTCCAGTCCCGGGTCAGGCGCGCCACGGTGACCGCCGCCACGCGCTCGGTGCCGTGCGCCGCGACGACCGCCGCGCCGGTCCGGTACGGAATGCGGTGGGCGGCCAACTGGCGTGCGTAACCGGCCAGTTCACCGGCCTTGCGCCGGGCCGCGAACAGCCGCCACGGCCGGGCCGCCCAGCCCCCGGCGAGCTGCGCCGGGCCCGCCGCCTCGACCACGCCCGCGACCTCGGCGCCGATCCGCAGCAGGCCGGCGACGACGGGCAGCAGGAAGGGCCCGGCGCCGGCCACCAGGACGCGGCGGCCGACGGCCACCCGCTCGCCCTTGGCCAGCGCCTGCGCCGCCCCGGCGGTGAAGACCCCGGGCAGATCCCAGCCGGGGAACGGCAGGGTGCGCTCGTACGCCCCGGTGGCGAGCACCAGGGCCGCCGGATCGTAGGTACGGGGTTCGCGCCCCTGCCCGTCCGGCTGCCCGACGAGCACGTGCACCAGCGGCGGGGCGTCGTCACGCCGGTCGACGGACCAGACGTGCGCGCCGGTCACGACCTCGCAGCCCGCGTCGCCGAGCAGTGCGGCGCGCATCGCGACGAAGCGGTCCCAGCCGTGCTGCCACAGCCGCTCGTCCGCGTCTCCCCGGTCGTCCGTGTCCTCCCGCCCGTCCGGCAGATGCCGCCAGTACTGCCCGCCGACGTCGTCACCGGCTTCGAGCAGCACGACCCGGGCGCCGTGGCGGCGGGCGGCCAGCGCCGCGGCCATCCCGGCCGGTCCGCCGCCCACGACGAGTACCTCAGTCACGATCGTCCTCCTGCAGGTCGATCCTGTCGCCGTCCACGGCCCGCCGCTGGCAGGCCCGTACGTCGCGCAGGCCGTTGACGGTCACCAGGCAGTCGAAGCAGGCGCCGATCCCGCAGAAGACCCCGCGAGGGCGGCCGGTGCGGGTACGCCGCCAGGCCACCCGCCCGTCGGCCAGCAGCACTCCGGCGATGGTCTGGCCGGCGAGGCCGGCGATCCGGTCCCCGTCGACCTCGATGTGAATCCCCGTCATCGGGCGGCCCCTTCGAGGTGCGGCAGCAGGGTGGGACGGTCCAGGCGGAACTCGGCGGCCAGCGGCTCCGCGGCAGCGTCGGCGCCGCCGAGGAGCTGGTCGCGCAGCAGGTCGGCGGTGGCCAGGCTCAGGCCGATCCCGGCGCCCTCGTGCCCGGTCGCGTGCCACAGACCGGGCAGCCGGTGGTCGGCGCCGATCACCGGCAGGTGGTCGGGGACGAAGGGCCGGAACCCGCCGTACGCGCGCATCGTCTGCGCGTCGGCCAGGAAGGGGAAGAGCAGCAGTGCCTTGGCGGCCAGCGCGGCGAGCACCCGGGCCTCGATCCGCTCGTCGAAGCCGCGGCGCTCGCGGGAGGAGCCGATCAGGACGGTCCCGGCGGCGGTCGACTCGACCACGCTGGAGACCTGCAGGTCGGCCGAGCCCGAACCGACCGCGCCCACGTAGTCGGCGTCGTACACCTTGTGCCGTACGCGGGCCGGCATCCGCGAGGTCACCAGCACCGTGCCGCGCCGCGGACGCACGGGGAGGCGGACGCCGAGCCGCTCGGCGACCAGGCCGGACCAGGGCCCGGCGGCGAGCACCACGGCGTCGGCGGGCAGGGTCCCGGAGGTCAGCCGTACGCCGGCCAGCCGGCCCGACGACAGCACCGGCCCCGTCACCTCGACGCCCTGCCGCACCCGGGCGCCGTGGCGGCGGGCGGCGGCCAGCAGCGCCTCGGTCGCCGCCACCGGCTGCACCTGGAGGTCCTCGGGGTAGAACACCGCGGCGGTGCTGTGCGGTGTCAGATCGGGCTCCAGCTCATGGGCCCCGGCGTCGTCCACCGTCTCGGCCGTCACCCCGGCACTCCGCTGGGTGTCCGCGAACGCCAGCAGGGCCGCCGCGCCGGCCTCGGTCGTGGCGACCACCAGGCCGCCCTTGCGTTCCAGTTCGAGACCGGGGAATCCGGCGGGCAGTTCGTCGCGCAGCTCGTCCTCGATCCGCGCCCAGGCCGCGAGCGAACGCTGCGCCAGCCGCAGCTCGGGGCCGGGTTCCTTGTCGGAGACGAGCAGATTGCCCTCGCCGCCGGCGGAGGTGCCCCCGGCCGTGGCGCCGCGGTCGACGACGGTCACGTCGCAGCCGGCGCGGGCCAGGGCGCGGGCGGTCGCCGCGCCGACGATGCCGGCGCCCACGACGACGATCCGGAGAGGCCGAAGCGGCCGAGGAGGAGCGGGCACCTCAGTACTATGTCACATGTCCCGTTGTGAGGGGAGGCCCCCGATGTTGGGGACGTACGGACCACCCGTGGGTACGGCGAAGTACGACGCGGTACGGGGTTCGGCCGCGTGCGGGTGAGCGCCTGTGCGCGCCCGGTTCCCTCACCCGGGCGGTCGGCGCACCGCGCACCGCACCGGCTGAGGCCGGCCGGCGCCGGACGAAGCCGTCCGGACGCCGGAGCGGGGGTCATGTCCGCGGCGGGCCGTCGTGGACCGGTTCGGGACGGTGGACACCACGGGGGCGGTAGCCGAGGGCGTCGGAGCGGCCGAGCAGGTCGGCGAGGAGCCAGACGATCGCGAGCCACATCTCGGTCCCCTGGAGCCCCGGTTCGGGTCCCGGCCCGGACGTTCCCGGGCCGAAGCCGAAGCCCCGGCCGTCCTGCCAGCGTGGCAGGGCGGCGGCCAGCTGCCGCTCGGCCCAGGCGCGTATCTCGGCCGAGCGGTAGCCGCCGTCGCCACCGGTGTCCCCGCCGAGCTGCCGGGTGCACAGCCACAGCGGATGGGCGACGTCCAGCACATTGCAGGCGTTCTCCCGGCCCGCGCCGAAGTGGCGGAGGTCGCGGGCGTGTTCCAGCACCGCGTCCACGACCCGCCGCGGGTGCGGCACCTCCAGCCCGAACTGCGCGAACGAGCCGCGTGTCAGCCGGTAGTGGCCGTTGACGACCTGCAGCCATCCGGCCACCGGCGAAGGGCTGCCCCACATACCGGTCCTCGGATCGGCCCGGGTCAGCAGCCAGCCGAAGAGCGCCTCCAGGCTGCCCGGCCGGGTGGCTTCGGCGTCCGGGCGGCGCAGGTTCCAGTGGGCGGCCGTGGCCCAGCTGTCGATCCACGCCCCCGCTCCCCACGCCCCGTCACGCCACGGCAGCCGCTCCAGGCGGGCGACGAGCTGCTCGGCCGTCATCTCCCGGGCGCCGCGCACCGGATGCGGGAACGAGGCACCGAGCAGGTCGAGGGCGTAGCCGACGGACAGGACGTGGTAGAGCGCGGGCCCTTCGCCGGGGAAGCCGTCGTCGTGCGGCACGGACGGCGTTGCGCCGAGCGGTGCGCCGAACTCCGGTACCAGGCCGGTCCCCGGGTCCTGCAGGGCCGACAGCCGCCGGGCGTGCTCTCCCCGGTCGAGCTGCCCGGGAGGGGTGGCGAGCAGCAGGTCGGCGATCTCCACCGCGTCGCAGTGCGCCCGCACCGTGGGGGCGGCCCCGGGCCGGTCGGCGTACCGCTCGCCGTCCCAGCACCGGGCGACGATGTCCGCGGCCTGCCCCCGGGCCGTTTCGGCGAACCGGGCCAGGGCATCGCCGCCCTGCGCGCGGGCCGGGGAGGCATTTGCGGTGTCCCGCCGGTCGCGGAGCGGCCGGGCGGGATTGCCGGCGGCCACCGTCCACTCCGGCAGGTCCTTGGTGACCACCGCCCCCGCGCCGATCACACAGTGGTCGCCGATGGTCACGCCGTCCACCACGACCACGTGCGAGCCGATCCACACGTCGTCCCCGACGACGATGCCCCGGCTGGTGTGGGGCTGCCGGAAGACCGGCCGGTCGGGAGCGGTGGAGTGGTTGAAGCCGAGCAGCGAGGTGTGCGCGCCGATCCGCACCCCGCTCCCCAGCATGACGGTGCCGCGGACGACGGTGAACGGGTTGAGCGTGCAGTCGGTGCCCGTGGTCAACTCGCCGGTGACGTAGGCGTGGGCGGCGATGTACGAGTCGTCGCCGAGCCGCAGCCGGTCGGGGAACACGGCCGCCGACCCGGCGACGTAACACCGCTCGCCGACCTCGCTGTCCCCGCCGACCGACCGCTGCCGCTCCGCCTGCGCGAGGCGCTGTTCCCCGGTCGCCTCGTTCCCGAAGAGCCACGGACAGTGGTCGAAGTGCTGTACGGGCAACTCCTGCCGCGGTTCCATGTGTCACACGCTAGGCGGCGGCGCCCTCCCGTGGGAAGACCGGACCGGGGTTCTCAGGCCGGGCGGTCCTGGCGGTCCTGGCGCAGGATGCCGAGCAGTCGCGTGACCTCGGTGGCGACGGCCGCCCGGCCCGCCCCGAGGTAGCGACGGGGATCCACGGTGGCGGGGTGGGCGGCGAGGTGGTCACGCACGGCGGCGGTGAAGGCGTTGTTGAGGTGGGTCGAGATGTTGATCTTCGTCATGCCCCGGCCGACCGCTTCGACGAGTCCGGGGTCGGACACCCCCGAGGAACCGTGCAGGACCAGGGGGACGGGAACGGCCCGGCGCAGCGCGCCGATCAGCCCGTAGTCCAGTTCGGCGTCGCGGGTGAGCATGGCGTGCGACGTGCCGACCGCCACGGCGAGCGCGTCGACACCGGTGGCGGCGACGTAGGCGGCGGCCTCCACCGGGTCGGTGCGTACACCGGGGGCGTGCACGCCGTCCTTGCCGCCCACCTCGCCGAGTTCCGCCTCGACCCATACGCGCGCCGCGTGGCACCGGGCGACCACGTCGGCGGTGGCCTTGACGTTGTCGGCGTAGTCGAGGGTGGAGGCGTCGAACATCACCGAGTGCAGGCCGAGTTCGACGGCTTCCCCGACCAGCGCCGGGTCCGTCACATGGTCGAGGTGGACGGAGACCGGAACGCCGGCCCGCTCCCCGGCGGCCAGGGCGGCGCGGGCCAGCGGGGCGAGCGCGCCGTGGTAGCGCACGGCGTTCTCGCTGATCTGGAGGATGACCGGCGCGTTCGCCGCCTCGGCGCCGGTGATGACGGCCTCGGCGTGCTCGATCTGGATGATGTTGAACGCGGCGGCCGCGTGGCCGGCCGCCGCTGCGGCGGCCACGGTGTCTCCGGTGCCGGTGAGAGGCATGATGTCCTTCGGTTCGGGCGGGGCCGGCCGTGCGGCGCGCGGACGCCGGAGCCGGTCGGGGCTTTCCCGGAGGCCGAGTTGGGGGCTGACCTCGTCGGTACGGGCCCGTAGGGTACCCGGCCGCCGAAGGGCGGGGGCGGCCCGCCGCGGGGCGGACAGGCCGCTCACTCCTCCCGCGTGGCCGACAACGTTGTCCGCGTGAGGCCTGGACAAGCGACCGGGTCGGTGCTGTGGTGTTCGGGGGAGTTGGGGAGTGCCGGGCCGTCCCTTCCCTTTCGCGTACGGCTTTCACGGAAAGGCGGTACGTCATGTCAGTGCGGACCCGTCCCCTCCTCGGCGGCCTCCTGGCCCTGATCCTGGCCCTGACCGGCCTCGTCGCCCTCCCCGCCGTCTCCCGCGCCGCGACGCCGGTCTGCGCCCTGGCGTGCGACACCCTGGACCCCTCGAAGGCACGGCAGGACACCTTCCCGGTGCCGGAACGGAACATCAACGGCCGGATCCTGCGGCTGCACGTCTCCGACCCGGACAGCATGGCCTGGGCGAGCATCGACAACGGTGCGAGCGGCGACTCGGTCTGGCTGGACCGGTCCTGGGACCGGGGCGCCACCTGGGAGCCGCTGCTCGGCAGGGCGGGCATCCCCGGTACCTGGACCGGCACCCGCACTCTGATGTACAACCTCACCGATCCGGTGGGCCACCGGCGCGGCTGGATCCGCGCCTGCGGCGACGCCGCCGCGGTCACCTGTACCGACTGGGTGTATCCGACGGTGTGCGACGGCGCCTCGTGCGACGGCGCCGATCCGGCCACCGCGGCGGGCGACGACACCCCCGTGCCGTCGGCCACCCTCTTCGGGCGCGCCATCAGCCTCCATGTCGACCGGCGAACAGGTATGGCCTGGGGTGTCGTCGAGAACGGCGGTCCGGGCGACGAGATCTGGCTCGACCGGTCCTGGGACGGCGGCGGGAGCTGGCCCGAGGGCTCCTCCCTCGGGCGGACGAGCGTGCGGGCCGGGGCCGCCTCGGCCCGGACCGTCATGTTCGCCACCCGGGACCCCCGTGGTCTCCTGTACGGCGGCGCGGTCCGTGCCTGTGGCCGGGAGGCGTCCCACCAGGAGGGCGGCTGCACGGCCTGGGTCAGGCCCGCGCCGACCCGGGAGCGCGCGGCGGCGGACGCGCTGATGGCTTCGTACCACACCGACGAGGGCTGGTGGCGGAGCAGTTGGTGGAACTCGGCGGTCGCGCTCACCTCGGTCGTCGACTTCGCCGACCGCACCGGGCGGCGCGACTACGACTGGGTGATCGCCCGTACCTTCGAGCAGAACCGCGGTGTCTTCCCGGCGGGCGGGCGCGGTTCGGACCCGGTCGAGGGCCACTTCATCAGCCGCGCCGTCGACGACGCGGCCTGGTGGGCGGTGGCCTGGCTGACGGCGTACGACTACACGGGCGAGCGGCGCTACCTCGACGAGGCGGTCACGATCACCGAGTACGTGCGGCAGCACTGGGACACCGGAACGTGCGGCGGCGGGGTGTGGTGGGACCGGGAACACACCTACAAGAACGCCGTGACCAACGGGCTGTACCTGTGGCTGACCACCTCGCTGCACGACCGGATCGGCGGCGACACCGCGTGGGGCGCCCGCGCGGCCACGGCGGCGGACTGGTACCTCGCCAGCGGGCTGATCAACTCGTCGGGTCTGGTCAACGACGGACTGACCGGCGGCTGCGGCAACAACGGCCAGACCGTGTGGAGTTACAACCAGGGCCTCGCGATCGGCGCCTTCACCCAGCTGTGGCGCTCGACCGGGAACGCCCGGTACCTGGACACGGCCCGACGGCTGGCCGACGCCGCACTGGCCTCTCCGGTGCTGACCAGCGACGGGGTGCTGACCGAGTCCTGCGACACCGGTACGCGGTCCTGCGACGACAACCAGAAGCAGTTCAAGGGCATCTTCATGCGGCACCTCGCCGATCTGGCGGACGCCACCGGTTCGGCCCCGTACCGGGCGTACATCAGGAAACAGGCCGAGTCGATCTGGACCACCGACCGGGACTCCCTCAACCGGCTCGGCCAGCGCTGGTCCGGCACCAGCCCCAACCAGACCGACTGGCGCACCCAGGCGAGCGCGCTGGAGGCGCTGACGGCCGCGGCGGGTCTCCAGCGCTCTCCCTGACGGCGGGAGGTACCGTCGCGCGCCGGCCGGGGCCCCGCCGCGGCCGGCGCGCACGGTGCGGCTCCGTGCAGTTCCGTGCGGTTCCGGGCCGGGTTACGGCCTCAGGGCTCCGTCGAACTGGGCCCAGGGCGACCAGGCGCCACCGGGGGTGGACTGCGAACGGTGCCACACCTGGCCGGCGCTGTTCACGCCGAACAGCTCGATCCGGCCGTCCGCGTTCGTCTCCGCCGCCACCTGGGTCAGCGCGCCGTCGAGCTGTGTCCAGGCCGACCAGTCCCCACCGATCGACACCTGCGTACGCGTCCAGATCTGCCCCGCGCTGTTCGCACCGAACACCTGCAACCGGCCATCCGCGTTACGCGCCGCCGCGATCGACGCCAGCGCACCGTCGAACTGGACCCACGGCGACCACGCCCCACCCGGGGTGGACTGCGAACGGTGCCACACCTGGCCGGCGCTGTTCACGCCGAACAGCTCGATCCGGCCGTCCGCGTTCGTCTCCGCCGCCACCTGCGACAACCCGCCGTCGAGCTGTGTCCAGGCCGACCAGTCCCCACCGATCGACACCTGCGTACGCGTCCAGATCTGCCCCGCGCTGTTCGCACCGAACACCTGC
>NZ_JBHYZP010000032.1:0-16957 GCF_042752355.1 Streptomyces sp. NPDC059255 | reverse complement strand
TACGCGCCGCCGCGATCGACGCCAGCGCACCGTCGAACTGGACCCACGGCGACCACGCCCCACCCGGGGTGGACTGCGAACGGTGCCACACCTGGCCCGCGCCGTTCACACCGAACAGCTCGACCCGGCCGTCCGCGTTCGTCTCCGCGGCGACGGAGCGCAGCCCGCCGTCCAGTTGCGTCCAGCTGGACCAGTCGCCACCGACGGTGGTCTGTGAGCGCTGCCAGACGGCGTCGGCGGTGTTGGTCCCGAAGAGTCTCAGCCGTCCGTCCGCGTCGCGGGCCGAGGCGATGGAGGAGCCGTACGCGGAGACCGTGACCGCGGGGTCCGCGGCCGGTGCGGAGACCGGCACGGGGGCGGGGGCGGCCGAGGCCGCCCCGGACGAGCCGACGACCGGCGCGGCGGCCAGCAGGGCCGCCACCGCGGCGGAGGCCGCCCACCGGCGGATTGGTCTGTATGGATTTCCCATGGACTGACCTGCTTTCTCGTTCGGGAACGGGAACTCACAGGCCCGGGGCGCCGTCGGCGCCCGGGATTCGTGCTGTGCTGTGGCCGGCACCGCCGGAACAGCAGTCGGGCCGGGACGCCGGTAAGCAGCGTGACGTGGCCGGCCCCGGGTGTCGAGTCCTGTTCCGGCCAGCGCGCCGCTGCTCCGGCGGCCCGCCCAGCGGGCCCCGGGAGTTCAACTCGCCTATCCGCGCGGGCCGTTGACGTCAGGCGCTGTCGCGACGGGCAGGCGGCGCCGTACTGCCCCGTACGATCAGCCGGGGCGTGGGGGCCTGGGTGGCGCGGGGCTCCGGGTCGTCGGCCATCACCCGGAGCAGTTCGGTGGCCGTGAGCGTGCCGAGCGCGAAGGTGTCGCGGGTCAGCGCGGTGACCGGGGGGTGCGCCATCGTGGTGAGGACGGAGTCGTCGAAGGACACCAGGGAGAGGTCGCCCGGGACGGCGAGGCCCATCTCGGTGGCCACGCCGAGCCCCGCGACGGCCATGACGTCGCTGTCGTAGACGATCGCCGTGCACCGGGGGTCCGCCCGCAGCAGACGGCGGGTCGCCGCCGCGCCCTGGGCGTCGGAGAAGTCGGTCGGGATGGAGTCCACTTCCGTCCCGAGGACGGTGCGCACGTCGCGGATGGCCTCGAACCGGCGCCTGGTGTGCTGGAAGGACGTGATGCCGCTGACATGTCCGATGTGCCGGTGGCCGAGGGAGGACAGATACCGCAGGATGTCGGCCATCGCGGCATGGTCGTCGACCCAGACGCTGGTCAGCGGCATGCGGTTGCCGCAACTCCCCAGCGTCACCGCGGGGATGCCCAGGTCGGCGACGAGCTGCGGCCGGGGGTCGTCGACCTCCAGGTCGAGCAGGACCAGCCCGTCGACGCGGTGCTCCGCCGCCCAGCGCCGGTACACCGCGGTCTGCGCCGTGGTGTCCTCGACGATGAGCAGCTGGGTGGCGATGCCCTGGGCGGAGAGGCGGGACTGCAGGCCGGAGAGGAAGTGCGCGAAGAACGGCTCCACTCCGAGCGTACGGGCGGGACGGGCGATGACGATGCCGGCCACGTCGCTGCTCGCGCCCTTGAGCGCGCTGGCGGCCCGGTGCGGGCGCCAGTTGAGTTCGTCGGCGACGTCGAGGATGCGCCTGCGGGTCTCCTCGCTCAGGCCGGGGCGCCCGTTGACCGCCAGCGAGACCGCGGAGACCGACACACCGGCCAGCCGCGCGATGTCGGTGCTCCGCAGGCGCGGCGCCGGCGCTGCCGCTCCCGGTCGGGCTTGCCTCTTCGGTGCCATCGGCCCTCCGTCGCCGCCCCGCCGTGACGGCGTGACCCAACTGTGATGATTCGGCGCGGTGACTGCGCTACTGAAACGTACTAGTCTGCCGCCACTCGCACCAGGACTAAAACGTATTAGCTCATCGGCACTGCAACGTATGAGAACGTCCTTCGCCACTCCTGTTCCCGGAGAGGATCCACGGTGCACGATCACTTGGCCTTCACGCTCGGCCGGCTGGACCGGGTACGGCGGGACCGCATCCTGCCCCGCGTCCGCACCCGTCTCGCCGGCGTCCGGGTCGAGGCCTGGAGCGTGGAGGACGGCGGCGAGCCGGTGAGCCCCGGCCACGCCCTCGGGCTGACCACCGACGCGGGCCGCGCCCACCCCGACTACCGGCCCTTCGCACTGGGCGGCACGTGGGGCCCCGCCTGGTCGACGACCTGGTTCCGGGTCCAGGGCACGGTGGACCCGGAGCAGCCGGGACCGGTCGATCTCGTGCTGGACCTGGGATGGTTCGACCACTCGGTCGGCGGCCACTGCGAGGGGCTGGTCTTCACGCGGGACGGCAGCGTGGTCAAGGGCCTCCATCCCCGGCAGAGCAGCATCCGGCTCAAGGAGGCGCCCGGCGCCGGTCCGTCCGCCCTGCTCGACGCCGAGGGGCGCTTCGTCCTCCATGTCGAGGCCGCCGCCAACCCCCTGCTGCTCGGTCTGCCGCCCTTCGTCGTCACCGAGCACGGCGAGAAGGGCGCGCGGGAGCCGTTCGAGGAGTTCCGGCTGCGCCGGGCGGAGACCGCGGTGTTCTCGCCCGAGGTGCACGGCCTCCTCTGCGACCTGGACGTCCTCGGCGGGCTGGCCGCCGAACTCGGCGACGAGGAACCGCGCCGCTGGCGGCTGCTGCGCGGCATCGAAGAGGCCCTGGACGTCTACACCGAGACCGACGCGGCGGCCACCGCCCGGCGGGCACGCGCGGTGCTGGCGCCGCTGCTGGCCGCGCCCGCCCACCACAGCGCCCACCGGATGACCGCCGTGGGGCACGCGCACATGGACTCGGCGTGGCTGTGGCCGCTGCGCGAAACGGTGCGCAAAGTGGGCCGTACCGTCTCCAACGTCCTCGCGCTGCTGGACACCCACCCGGACCTCATCTACACCATGTCCGCCGCGCAGCACTTCGCCTGGCTGGAGGAGCACCACCCCGAACTCTTCGCCCGGGTGCACCGGTACGTCGAGCAGGGCCGCTTCGTCCCGGTCGGCGGGATGTGGGTGGAGCCGGACGGCGTCATACCCACCGGCGAGTCCATGGTGCGTCAACTGACCTATGGGAAAAGGTACTTACTCGACCGTTTCGGTATCGAGACGCGCGAGGTGTGGCTGCCCGACTCCTTCGGCTACTCGGGAGCGCTGCCCCAGCTCGCCCGCCGGGCCGGCGCGCGCTGGTTCCTGACGCAGAAGATCTCGTGGAACGACACCACCGTCTTCCCGCACCACTCGTTCTGGTGGGAGGGCATCGACGGCACCCGGGTCTTCACCCACTTCCCGCCCGTGGAGACGTACGCCGCCGAAGTCACCGCGCGCGAACTGCGCCACGCGGTGGGCAACTTCAAGGACAAGGCCATCGCCTCCCACTCCCTGCTGCCCTACGGCTACGGGGACGGCGGCGGCGGTCCGACCACCGAGATGGCGGAACGGCTGCGCCGCTTCGCCGATCTGGAGGGCGCTCCCCGGGTCGTCTCCCGTACCCCCGCGGCGTTCTTCCAGGACGCCGAGGGCGAACTGGCGGAGATCACCGCGGCGTCGCCGTCCCTCGCCCCCGTCCACCGGGGGGAGCTGTATCTGGAGTTGCACCGGGGCACGCTGACCTCCCAGGTGGCCATGAAGCGGTACAACCGGCGCTGCGAGTCGCTGCTCCGGGCCGCCGAGTACCTCGGCGCGGCGGCCACGCTGCTGGGCGCCGCACCCTATCCGCGGGACGAACTCGACGAGATCTGGCGGGGTGTGCTCCTGCACCAGTTCCACGACATCCTGCCCGGCACCTCCATCAGCTGGGTGCACCGGGAGGCCCGCGCCTTCTACCGGAGCACGGTGGCGCGGCTGCAGGACCTCGTCGCGCGGGCCACGAAGGCCCTGGACGGGGCGGCGGCGGACAGTACAGGAGAGGAAGCGGCGGGGAAGGACCGGGCCGGCTCAGCCGTTGGCGCCGCCGCCGTATTACCGCCGTTCCTCACGGCGCCCGTGGGCGCCGCGGCGGACGGCCCGGCCGCCGTCCGGGTCACGGACGGGGAGGCCGGCGCCACCGTACTGGACGACGGAGTGCTCCGGGCTGTCGTCGACACCGAAGGACACCTCACCTCCCTGGTCGACCTGCGCTCCGGCCGGGAGACGGTGGCCCCCGGCGAACGCGCCAACGAGCTGCAGATCTTCCGTGACGAGCCGGTGCGCTGGGACGCCTGGGACGTGGACCGCCACACCCTGCGCCATCCCCGGACGGCCGGTGAGGTCACCGGCCGCAGAGTGGTCCACGACGGACCCGACGCGGGCGTCGAGGTCGTCCGCCGGTTCGGCGCGTCGGAGTTCACCGTCACGGCGTGGCTGCGCGCGGGCACCGGACGGCTGGAGACGGAGTGCGCCGTCGACTGGCGCGAGCGAGAGCATCTGCTCAAGGTGGCGCTGCCGGTCCATGTCATGGCGCGGACCGCGCGGTTCGAGACACAGTACGGGTACGTGGAGCGTCCCCTGCTGGTGAACACCGCCGCCGAGGACGCGATGTTCGAGGCCGGCATGCACCGGTACGTCCATGTGGCCGACGGGGCGTACGGCCTCGCGATCCTCAACGACACCATGTACGGCGCCGACGCCCGCGCCCGGGGCGGCGCCACGGTCGTCCGGCTCTCGCTGCTGCGGGGCAGCCGCTTCCCCGACCCCGACGCCGACGTGGGCCGTCATCTCTTCCGCTGGGCCCTGCTGCCGGGTGTGGACGTGCCCGCCGCGGTGGAGGCCGCCTACCGGTTCAACGCTCCCGAGGTCGAAGTCCCCGCCCGGCTGCGCCCGCTCGTGGAGCTCGAACCGCTGAGCGGTCACGCGGTCGTCGACTGGGTCAAACTCGCGGACGACGGCTCGCGGGACCTCGTCGTACGGATCTACGAGACACAGGGCGGGCGGGCCCGGGCGCTGCTGCGCCCGTCCGCGGCCCTCGGCGCGGACCCCGTCGTACACGAGACCGATCTGCTCGAACGCCCCTTCCGGCCGGAGGACGGCCTGGCACCGGCCCTCTCCCCCGCCCCGCCCGTGGGCTCCGTGCCCGCCGACGGCGCGCGTCTGGACCTCGGCCCGTTCCAGGTGGCGACCCTGCGGATCACCACCTGACGTACAGATCACCACCTGACGTACGGATCACCACCTGACTCGGGACACACCCCGACACCGTCGCGCACCACACGTGAGGAGATTTCCCATGGCATCAACGGCCGGCCGGCGCAGCGTCGTCGCGGGCACCGTACTCGGATCGCTGCTGCTGTCGTCGTGCGTCATCGGCGGCGGTGGCGAATCGGCACCCAAGGCATCGGACGGAAAGGTCTCCGGCTCGATCACGTTCCAGACCTGGAACCTCAAGAACGAGAAGTTCACCTCGTACTTCAACACCCTGATCGCCTCCTTCGAGAAGGCCCATCCGGGCACGGACATCGAGTGGGTGGACCAGCCCGCCGAGGGCTACCAGGACAAACTCTCGGCGGACGCCGCGGCCGGATCGCTCCCCGACGTCGTCGACATGGGGCCCGAGGCCGCCTACACCCTCGCGCGGGCGGGCGTCCTGCTGGACCTCGGCAAGGCCGATCCGGGGGCCGAGGAGAAGTATCTGGCCAAGGCGTGGCAGGCGATGACGTTCGACGGCCTGGGCGGGGGAACGTACGGATACCCGTGGTATCTGAACACCGGTCCCTCGTTCTTCAACAAGGAACTGCTGAAGAAGTGCGCGCTGGATCCCGCCGAGCTGCCCACCACCTACGACGAACTCTTCGACCAGGCCGAGACCATGGCCGACAACTGCCCCGACGTCGCCATGATCGCCAGGATGCCCGCCATCGAGACCTTCGGCGAGTACGGCGTGCCGCTCATGGACAAGGCCGGCGAGAAGTTCACGTACAACGACGCCAAGGGCGTGGAACTCGTCGAGCGGTTCCGGGCGCTGTACGCGAAGAAGGGGCTCACCGAGGAGGCGCTGAACAACCTCCAGACCAAGGAGGTCGAGGAGTTCAAGGCGGGCCGGCTGGCCTATCTGCCGGGCAGCTCCTACACCCTCACCGATCTCAAGGACACCGCGCCCGATGTCTACAAGAACCTGGCCATCGGGGCGCGGATCAGCAACGGCTCGCCCAACATGTACATCGAGTCGCTCGTCGTGAACGCGCAGTCCGAACACCCGGCGCTGGCGCGGGAGTTCGCGAAATACGTGACCAACTCGGCCAATCAGCTGGCGTTCGCCGAGAAGGCCTCCGTCTTCCCCTCCTCGGCCGGGACGCTGGACGACCCGTACTTCACGAAGGACGACGGTGATCCGGCCACCCAGGTACGGATCGAGAGCACCGCGCAGGTGAAGAAGGCCGTCGTGTGGTGGCCGCCCGCCTTCTCGGGCTCCGCGGACAGCGAGACACTGCGCGAGCAGATCGCCCAGGCCCTGCTCGGCAAGAAGTCCGTCAAGGCGGCGCTGGACGCCTCCGTCAAGTACTCCGACGAGCGGCTGGAAACCAACGGATGACGATCACCGCGCCCCGCGCGCTCCCCGGCCGCCGGAGCGGCCGGGGCGGCGGGCAGAGCGGCCCCCGGAGCGGCCGGTCGCTCCGGCGCCGGGGCCCGCTGGCCACCCACCGCTGGTATGTGACTCCGTGGCTCTTCCTGCTGCCCGCGCTGACCGTCATCGTGCTCATGGTCCTCGTGCCGTTCGTCAACACCCTGCAACTGGCCTTCACCGACTCGACGTTGCTGAGAACCGGTGGCTTCGTCGGGGCGGAGAACTTCCGCAGGATGTTCGCCGACGAGCGGTTCACCACCGCCCTGCTGAACTCCACCCTCTACACGGTGTGTGTCGTGCCCGTCATGGTGGTGCTGCCGCTGATGCTCGCCGTGCTGGTCAGCTCGGTGGAGCGGCTGGCCGGATTCTTCCGTACCACCATGTATCTGCCGGTCGTCATGTCGCCGGTGGTCGTCGGGCTGATCTGGACGAACATGCTCGACAAGAAGGGTCTGGTGAACGAGGTCGCCGCCACCCTCCGGATCGCCTCCGCGCCCTTCCCGTTCCTCAGCGACCGCTGGCTGCTGCTGTTCAGCGCGATGTTCGTCACCGTGTGGATGGGCCTCGGCTACTACATGGTGATCTACCTGGCGGCCCTGGTGAACATCGACCGCAGCCTCTACGACGCGGCGGCCGTGGACGGCGCGGGGCCGGTGCGCACCTTCCTCGACGTCACCGTGCCCGGGGTGCGCTCGACCATGGCGCTCGTCGCCGTGCTGTCCTCGGTGGCCGCCTTCCGGGTGTTCGGGGAAATCTACGTCCTCACCAACGGCACGGGAGGGGTGGGCGGCGGCGACCTCACGATGACCATGCTCATCCAGCGCGAGGGCACCGGACTCCAGGCCCGTACCGGATACGCCGGCGCGATCAGTCTCGTCATGTTCGTCATCCTCGGCGGGCTGCTCCTGGCGCAGCTCGCCATGCAGCGCAAGCAGAGGAACGTCTGATGCCCCGCCCTGCCCCTCCCGGCGTCCCGGTCCGGGTGCCGCGCGGCCGGCGCCGGGCGGGGCCCGGCGTGGTGGCCCGCTACGCCGTCCTCGTCCTGATGGCCCTGCTGCTGGCGGGCCCGCTGCTGTGGCAGCTCTCCCTCTCCCTCAAGGGCGCGGGCGAGCCGCTGTACGAGCGGCCGCCCTCCGTGATCCCCGAGCACCCCACCTTCGAGCACTTCGGCACCGTGCTCGACCGGATCCCCGTACCGCACTACCTGCTCAACTCCCTGCTGGTGGCGGCCATGGCGGTGACCGGCAACGTCATCGGCGCGACCTGCGCCGGCTACGCCCTCGGGAAGCTGCGCTTCCGCGGCCGGTCGGCGGTGACCGTGCTGGTCGTCATGGCGCTGCTCGTGCCGTCGGAGACCGTGCTGATCTCGCAGTTCCTCACGGTCAGGGCGGCCGGGCTGGCGGACACCCTCGTCGGCGTCGCCCTGCCCACCCTCGTGGCGGCGCTGAACGTCCTGCTGATGCGCAACGCCTTCCTCGCTCTCCCGCGCGAGTTCGAGGAGGCCGCGGTCGTGGACGGGGCGAACGCCTGGCAGCGGTTCATCCGGGTGTCCGTCCCCCAGGTCAAGGGTGTGATCACCGTGGTGGCCGTGTTCGCCTTCGTCGGCTCGTGGAACGACTTCCTGTGGCCGCTGATCGTCCTGTCGGACGAGCAGAACTACACCCTCACCGTCGGCCTGAACCGGCTGCGCGGCACCTTCTACGACGATCCGCGTCTGATCGCCGCCGGCACGGTCATCGCCCTGGTACCGATCATCGCGTTCTTCGCCGTGCTGCAACGCTACTTCTTCCGCGGGCTGGAATCCGGCGGGCTGAAAGGCTGACATGCTGCGGACTGAAAGGTCGACATGCTGAGGTTCGGGGTCAACTACACGCCCTCCCGGGACTGGTTCTACTCCTGGCTGGATCCGGACTGGGCGGCCGTCCGGCGCGATCTGGAGGCGGTGGCCGCCCTGGGGCTCGACCACATCCGGGTCCTCCCGCTGTGGCCGGTGGTGCAGCCGAACCGGACCCTGATCCGGCGGCGTGCCCTGCGGGACGTCCGCCGGGTCGTGGAGATCGCCGGCGAGGCCGGTCTCGACGCGAGCGTCGATGTCCTCCAGGGGCACCTGTCCGGATTCGACTTCGTGCCGAGCTGGCTGACGGACTGGCACCGGCGCAGCATGTTCGCCGATCCCGACGCCGTCGCCGCCCAGGCCCGCCTGGTCGAGGCTTTCGAGGAGGAGTTGCACGATCTGCCGACCTTCCTGGGGCTGACCCTGGGCAACGAGGTCAACCAGTTCACCTCCGCGGCGCACCCCACCCCGATGCCCGCCACGACGGAGCAGGTGACGTCCTGGCTGCGCGCGCTGCACGGGGCCGGGCCGCGCGACGCCCGTCACTTCCGGCTCAACGCCGAGTACGACGCGGTCTGGTACGCCGACGGGCACGCCTTCGTACCGCCCCACTCCAGCCGGTTCGGCGGGATGAGCGTGGTGCATTCCTGGATCTTCAACGGCACCGCGCAGGGGTACGGTCCCCTGTCGCACGAGAGCGTCCACCACGCCGCCTACCTGGTGGAGCTGTCACGGGCCTTCGCCGTCGACCCGGCGCGGCCGGTGTGGCTGCAGGAGGTCGGGGCGCCGCTCAACCACCTGTCGGAGGAGCAGGCGCCCGACTTCTGCGAGGGGACGGTCCGCGCGGCGGCCGACTGCGAGGCGCTGTGGGGGATCACCTGGTGGTGCTCGCACGATGTGGACCGCCGGCTGGGCGACTTCCCCGACCTGGAGCACAGCCTCGGCCTGATCGGGGCCGACGGCGCGGTGAAGCCGATCGGGCGGCGCTTCGCCGAACTCGCCGCGGAGCTGCGCGACCGGCCGCGTCCCGCGTCCCGGCGCGAGGCCGTGGTGATTCCGGTCGACGGCGCGGACGTGCCGCTGTCCCGGGCCGAACTCTCGCCGGGCGGCGGTGTCTTCGAGGCGTGGATGGAGCGTGCCCGCGCCGGGGCCCGCCCCGCCCTGGTCACGTCGGTCACCGCCGCCGACCCCGCCGCGCTGGCCGCCCGCTCCATCGCACACGCCGCTCCCGCCGCGCCGACCGGCCGTACCTTCTACTCGGCGGTCAGCGACGCCGGGGTCCTGGAACGACCCGGCCTGTACGCGGAGAACGCGCCCACCGTCGCCCGCCCGTAGGGCCTCTCGTTCGCGGACCGGCCCGTCCCGAGGGCCGGCCGTCACCCCCGATGAGAAAGCGAGGCACTGTCTTGTTACGGCATCGCAGAACTGGAGGACGGTCCGCACGACGGGCCTGCGCCGGCGTCCTCGCCGTGGCGCTCGCCCTCACCCTCGGCGCGGGCAGCGCAGTCGCGAGCGACACCCTGCCCTGGACCGGTGAGAGCGCGGTGGGGGCCAACCAGCCGTACCAGCACGGCTACTCCCCCACCGACCTGCTGCGCTGGAACCCCGCGGACGACACCGACGCGCCGTACCTGCGCGCGAAGGTGCCGCTGCAGACGCGTACGGCCCCCAACTCCGCGACCCAGCGGGACCGGAACCTGCCCGCCGGGACCCAGCAGCTCACCCTCGCGGGCGACTACGGCAACGCCTTCTTCGAAAGCCACCCGTACACCAACGAGTTCAGCCAGTACCTCTTCAACTACTGGCAGTACACGGACGCCTACGCGTCCTGGCACGGGATGCCCACCGAGGGCGTCCCGGTCGACTACTACGACCCGGACCAGGACTGGCGGGAGAAGTGGTTCGAGTTCGGGATGCTGAACCTGCCCAACCCCGGCTACACCAACGCCGCGCACGCCAACGGGGTGCGGTCGCTGGGCTGCATCTTCTTCTCGCCGAACGACCGCGGCGACCAGGACTACTCCGAGCTGCTGGTCCGCGACGCCTCGGGATCCTTCCCCGCGGCCGCGAAGCTCATCGAGATCGCCGAGTACTACGGCTTCGACGGCTACTTCGTCAATCAGGAGAGCTCCGTCGCGCCGGCCGACATCACGGCGTACAAGCAGTTCCTCAAGCAGTTGCGCGACGGCGGGATGTACGTGCAGTGGTACGACTCCGTCAGCAACTCCAGCGGCGGGATCTCATACCAGAACGAGTTCAACGCGGTCAACGGGCCCTTCGTGCGTGACGCCCGGCTCGGTGACGTGTCCGACTCGATCTTCCTGAACTACTGGTGGAACAAGGCCAAGCTCACCAGCTCGAAGGCGTACGCGGCCGGTCTGGGCCTGGACTCCCGCAGGAGCGTGTTCGCCGGTGTCGAGGCGGGGATGTACCAGTTCAACCAGCCCTACCAGCTCGACGACAACCTCGGTGCCGACGGCGCGCCCATGAACGCCGTCGCCACGCTCGGCGCCGACTTCGTCTCCTCCGACTACGCCGCCAAGACCGACGACGCCGCGCAGGCGCAGGTCTTCGACCGGGAACGCCGGTGGTGGACCGGCTCGTCCCAGGGGTCCACCACCCCGGAGGGCTCCTGGAAGGGCATCTCGAAGTACGTCGCGGAACGCTCCGTCATCAAGGGCAGCACCTTCGCCACCTCGTTCAACACCGGCCACGGGCTGTCGACCTGGAGCGAGGGCAGGCTGTCCAACGACGCGGAGTGGGGCAACATCAACCTCCAGGACATCCCCGTCTCCTGGCAGTGGTGGATCGACGCGGACCGCTCGCCGCTGGCCGCGGACTTCGACTACGGCCCGGAGTACACCCCGGCGAGCAGGTTCTCCTACCGGAAGATCGGCGCCTACGACGGCGGCAGCTCCCTCGTCCTGAGCGGCACGCTCGCCAGTGACAACTCGGTGCGCCTCTACAAGACCGACCTGTCCGTCACCTCCCGTTCGAGTCTCGGCCTCACCTACGCCAAGTCCTCGGCCGACGACGACTCCGAACTGCGGCTCGCGCTGGTGCTCGCCTCCGACCCGGACAAGGTGGTGCAGGTGCCGCTCGCCGGTTCCGGGAAGCGCACCGACGGGTGGCGGACCGTCACGGCCGATCTGTCCGCGTACGCGGGGCAGCGCATCGCCTCGCTCGGCCTCGTCGTCGCCGCAGGCGCCGCGCCCATCCAGAACTACCAGGTCAACGTGGGCGCGCTGGCCCTGCGCGACGGCGTCGACCGCACCCCGGAGGTCCCGGAGGGGCTGGCCGTGACGCAGCTGCTGCCCGATTCCGACGAACTCTTCCTCTCCTGGCGGCGCAGCGACTACGACACCGTCCGCCGCTACGACGTCTTCCTCGACGACACCTACCTCGGTGGCATCTACGACGACGTCTTCTACGCCAAGCGGTTCACCGCCACCTCGGGAACCATCCGGCTGGTGGCGGTCGGCCCGGACGGGAGCCGGAGCGAGCCGGCGACCGTACGGTTCGACCTGGGGACGGCGCCGGGGAAGGTGACCACCACGGCCGGCCGGGACGGCACGCTCAAGGTGGGCTGGACGCCGCCCGCGTCGGGCCGGCCGGTCACGGTCAAGGTGAGCGGTGTCGACACATCCGCCCCGTACACCAAGGAGGTCACCGTCCCGGGCACCAGTACCGGCACGACACTGACCGGTGTACCCGTCGACGGGAGCCGGTACGTCCTGACCGCGACGTCCGGAGGCGGGGCGCCGACCGCCGTACGCGGCACCTTCGCCGATGCCGAGATCACGCCGTACCCGGCCTCCGCCGTGCGCGTCAGCGGGAACACGTTCACCTTCTCGCGGCCCGCGCTGGCCGACTGGCGCACCCTCACCGTCCTGGAGAACGGCGCCCCGAAGTCGTTCGCGACGACGTACGGATCGGGGAACAAGCCGTACATCGTGCGCGGCCGCACCACGCGCGGGGCGATGACGGTGACCATGTCCTCGGCCACCAGCAGGGTCGTCGCCGTGCTGGAGGACTACGCGGGCAACACGGTCCAGACCGTGCTCCGGGGCGGCTGAGCCCGGGGCGTTACGGCGGACGGGAGCCCGGGGCACAGCCGCCCCGGGCTCCTGTCCGTCCGGCCGCACGCAAAGATTCGGTCACGGCCATGGACCTGGAGGGGAGAGCACGCGTACCTTCTGGACATGCCTGGACAGGTACAGAAGCATCATCGAATCGCCCGCGTTCTCGCCGACGAGATCCGCTCCGGGGTGCACTCGGACGGCAGTCGGCTGCCCGGGGAGCACGCGCTCACCCAGCGGTTCGGCGTCAGCCGGACCACGCTGCGGCAGGCCCTGCAGGTCCTCGGCGAGCAGGGGCTGATCTCCACGCACGCCGGGATCGGCTCGTTCATCACCTTCGACGGAACACCGCTGGACAACCGGCTCGGCTGGGCGCAGGCGCTGGCCGAGCAGGGTATCGAACTGCCCGTGGAGGTCCTGCGCTTCGAAGAGGTGACCGATCAGGAACTGGCCCGGGAGCTGGCCCTGGAGACGAGTGCGTTCATCGCGCTCGACCGGGTCCGGCGCCTGGCCGACGGGCAGGGGGTCTCGCTCGAACGCAGCCGGGTCCCCGCTGTCGGGGAACTGGCCGGGCTGGCGCGGCGCGGCCTCGGCGGCGGTTCGCTGAGCACGGCGCTCGTCGCCGCGGGCCGGGTCACCGACTCCGGCGAGGGGCTGGTCTCGGTCCGCGGGCTCGACGCGGCGGAGGCCGCCCTGCTGAACCGCTCCCCCGGGGAGTCGTTCCTCCACCTGGCCCAGGTGTACCGGGCCGCCGACGGCTCCGTCGTCGAGCAGGTCACCAGCCTGCTGGACCCGGTCCGGTTCCAACTGCACGTCCGCTCGGGCCGAGGAGGCCAACCGTGAACGATCAGCTCGACCGCGCCCTGGGCGCCTACTACGGGCTCGCCCTCGGCGACGCCATGGGCATGCCCACCCAGGTCATGTCCCGGGAGGAGGTCGTACGGGTCTACGGAACCGTCACCGGCTTCGAACCCGCCCGGCCCGACAACCCGGTCAGCGCGGGTATGCCGGCCGGGTCGGTCACCGACGACACCGACCAGGCGGTCATCGTCGGACGGCTGATCGACGAGGGGCGGGGCACCATCGATCCGCTCCGGCTCGCCCACGAGCTCCTCGCCTGGGAGAAGGAGATGAAGGCCAAGGGTTCCTTCGATCTCCTCGGCCCGTCCACCAAGGCCGCGCTGGACGCCGTCGCCCGGGGCGTCCCGGCCGCGGAGGCGGGCCGGAGCGGCTCCACCAACGGCGCCGCGATGCGCGTCACCCCGGTCGGTATCGCCTTCCCCACGGAGCCGTCGGCCGGCTTCCTCGACCGGGTCGTGGAGTCCTGCCAGGTCACCCATGACACGACCGTGGGGATCGCGGGAGCGGCGGCCGTGGCCGCGGCCGTGAGCACCGGGGTCGGCGGGGGCACACTGGACGAGGCCGTCACCGCGGCCGTCACCGCCGCGCGGGCCGGGGCCCGGCGCGGACACTGGATCGCCGGGGCGGACATCGCCACCCGGATCGAGTGGGCGTGGCAGCTGGTGCGGGAGCTGCCGGAGGCCGAGGCCCTGGACCGGATCTGCGCACTCGTCGGCACCAGCGTCGCCAGCCAGGAATCGGTGCCCGCGGCCTTCGCGGTGCTCGCCGTGGCCGGCGGGGACCCGTGGCGCAGTGCGCTGCTGGCCGCCAGTCTCGGCGGCGACAGCGACACCATCGGCGCCATCGCCGGGGCGGTCGCGGGCTCGGTCGCCGGGCTCTCGGCGCTGCCCGCCGAGGCCGTAGGGACCCTTCGTACCGTCAACGCGCTCGAACTGGAGCCGCTGACCGAGCGCCTGCTCGCCCTGCGCGAGCAGGCCGTCCGCACCGGATCCGCTCACCCGCCGGTCTCCTGACCGGCGGGCCCCGCCGCCGCACTCCGGCCCGCACCCGCGGGCCGGTCCCCGGGCACCGCTGCCCGCACCCGCCCCGTACGTCCCTTCGCACCACGCAAGGAAGTCCGTCATGACCGCTTCGAGAACCAACGACGTTGTCGGTTCCGTGGAGACCCGAGGGATCGAGCCGGTCCCCGATGCCGAACGACACGGCCACGCCGGTCAGATGTTCTGGACCTGGTTCGCCGCCAACATCAGCATCCTCGGGCTGCCGCTCGGTGCCACGCTCGTCGCCTTCCGTGGGCTGAACATCTGGCAGGCCGCGCTGGTCGCCCTGCTCGGGTCGTTCGGTTCCTTCGCCCTGGTCGGCGCGTTGAGCCTGGCGGGCAAGAAGGGCGGAGCGCCCGCGCTCACCCTGTCCCGCGCGGTCTTCGGGCAACGGGGCAACGCCGGTCCGACCCTGATCAGCTGGCTCAGCCGGATCGGCTGGGAGACGATCACGACGACCACCGCGGCGTACGCCCTGCTGGCGCTGCTGGCCATCGCGTTCGGTGTCGGCCGGAACACCGTGCTCACCCTGGTGTGTCTGCTGGTCTTCATCGTCTGCACGCTGCTGATCAGCGGTCTCGGGCACGCCACCATCATGTGGATCAACAAGTGGGCGACCGTCGTCTTCGGTGTGCTCAATCTGATCGTGATGGGCTTCCTGGTCGCGACCGTCGAGTGGACGAAGGTGCTCGACGCGCCGGCCGGACCGACCAGCGGAGTGGTGGCGGGCATCGGCTTCATCGCCGCGGGCACCGGTATCGGCTGGGCGAACGCGGGCGCCGACTACGCCCGCTATCTGCCGCGCGAGATCCCGGGGCGGCGGCTCGTCGTGGCCTCCGCGTTCGGCGCGGGCATCCCGCTCGTGCTGCTGATCTCGCTCGGATCGCTGCTCTCCGCCGGTGACCCGACGCTCGCCACCGCCTCCGACCCGGTCGCCGCCATCAACGCCATGCTGCCGTCCTGGATGGCGATCCCGTATCTCGTCGCGGCCTTCGGCGGGCTGCTGATGTCGAACCACCTCTCCACGTACTCGGCCGGTCTGACCATGATCACGCTCGGGCTGCGGGTGCCGCGCCCGATGGCCGTGGCCATCGACGTGGTGCTGATGTTCGCCGGCGGTGTGTACTTCATGCTGATCGCGAAGGACTTCTACGGTCCCTTCTCGACCTTCCTGACGCTGCTGGCCGTGCCCATCTCGGCGTGGATCGGGGTGATCGCGGTGGATTCCCTGCGCGGCCGTGACTACGACCCCGCGGCGCTGATGGACACCTCGCGCGGCAGCCGGTACTGGTACACGGGCGGCTTCCACGTGGGGGCGGTCGCCGGCTGGTCCGTGGCCATCGTGGCGGGTCTGCTGTTCACCGAGGCGGGGACGAGCGAGAAGGACGTCTGGTTCTCCGGTCCGCTCGCCGGTACCTGGCTCGGGGTGAACGGTCTGGGCTGGGCGATCTCGATGGCCGTCGGCGCGGGGGTGTACGCCCTCTCCGGGCGCCTCGGCGGACGTCCGCGCGAGGTCGCCGCGGCGCCCGTGCTCAACGAGGCCGGCCGGTGAGCGGCCGTCTGGTCCTCGCCGGGAACGTCATCGCGGATCTGGTGATCGAGGTCCCCGCGCTGCCCGAGCGGGGCGGAGACGTCATCGGCTCGCGTACCGAACTGACGGCGGGCGGCGGTTTCAACACCCTCGCGGCGGCCCGGCGCCTCGGGACGGAGGCGGTCTTCGCCGGGCTGCACGGCACCGGGCCCTACGGAGATCTCGTCCGCGCGGCGCTGGCCGCCGAGGGGATCGAAAGCCTGCTGCCGGTCCGCACGGACGGGGACACCGGTTTCACCGTCGCCCTGGTCGACGCGGGGGGCGAGCGTACGTTCGTCACCAGTTTCGGGGTCGACGCGCGGCTGACGGAGGCGGAGACCGAGTCCGTCGCCGCGCGGCTGCGGCCGGGAGACCTGGTGCAGCTCTCCGGGTACGGCCTGGTGATGCCGGTCAACGGCCCCCTGCTGTCCCGCTTCACGGCCGCCCTGGGACCGGACGTCACGGTCTGTCTGGACCCGGCGCCGCTGGTCGCCGACATTCCCGAGGCGGTCCTGGCGCCGGTGCTGGCCCGTACGGACTGGCTCAGCGCCAACGCCCGCGAGGCCCGGCTGATGTCCGGACACGAGGACCCGGCGGCGGCCGCGACGGCGCTGCGGGAGCGGCTGGCGCCGGGCGCGGGGGTGATCGTACGGGCCGACAAGGACGGCTGCTGGCTGGCGGCCCCCGGCGAGCCCACCCGGCATGTTCCGGGCTTCCCGGTCACGCCGGTCGACAGCAACGGAGCGGGCGACGCCCATGTGGGCTCGTTCCTGGCGCTGCTCGCCCAGGGCAGGGATCCCCTGACGGCCGCGCGTGGAGCCAACGCGGCCGCGGCCTACGCGGTGGGCCGCCGCGGTCCCGCGACCGCGCCCGACCGGGGCCGGCTGGCCGCCTTCCTGGGCGAGGACCCGCTGGCGCGCCTGCTGTTCGGGTCGGCCTGACTTCGGGTCGGCCTGACCACGCGACGCGGCCTGAGTGTCCCGGCCGCGGCGCCCCGGTCGTGGGGGGGGGGGGGGGGGGGGGG
>NZ_JBHYZP010000031.1:0-118567 GCF_042752355.1 Streptomyces sp. NPDC059255 | reverse complement strand
CGAGCTGCCGGCGGACGCCCCGCCCGCCCCGCTGAGGAGCGCGCGATGAGTGCCAGTGCCAGTGCCCCGATGAGTGCCAGTGCCCCTACGAGTACCGGTGGCAGTGCCATGGAGATGACGACGACCGCGACGACGGCCGGTGATCCGCCCACGCGGCACGAGCCGCCCACGGGTCCTTCCGGGTCCGGGGCGAGACCCGGAGGGAACGGGGGCCGACGCCGGACTCCGGTGGGTGCCGGTGTCCCCTGGCTGCTGCTCGCGCCCTGCCTGGCCGTCCTCGCGCTGGTGCTCGGCTATCCGCTGACCCGGCTGGTCACCCTCTCCTTCCAGAAGTTCGGGCAGCCCCAGCTCTGGGGGTTCCAGGCCCCGGAGTCCGCGGGCCTGGACAACTTCACCGCGGTCCTCGGCGACGGGGAGTTCTGGGCGGTCGTCCTCCGTACGATCGTCTTCGCGGCCGGGGCCGTCATCCTCACCATGGTGCTCGGCATGTCCATCGCCCTGCTCCAGCAGCGGGTCTCCGGCTGGGTGAAGACCCTGATCAACATCGCCCTGGTGGCGAGCTGGGGCATGCCGATCCTGGTCGCCGTCACCATCTTCAAGTGGATGTTCGACACCGACTACGGGGTCCTCAACTGGGTGCTCTCCCGGATTCCCGGAGTCGACCTCATCGGGCACAACTGGTTCGCGAGCGGCCCCCAGGGCCTCGCCGTGATCATGCTGCTGGTGGTCTGGGGCGCCGTACCGTTCGTCGCCATCACCCTCTCCGCCGGGCTCACCCAGGTCCCCGCGGAGCTGGAGGAGGCCGCCCGGCTCGACGGGGCGAGCGCCTGGGGCGTCTTCCGCCATGTCACCGTGCCGATCCTCAAGCCCGTCATCGTGATGCTCGCGACGCTCTCGGTCATCTGGGACATGGGTGTCTTCCCGCAGGTGTTCGTGATGCGCAACGGCCATCCCGAGGCCGAGTTCCAGCTCCTCACCACCTACTCGTACGACAAGGCGTTCGTCGTCAACGACTACTCCCAGGGGTCGGCGATCGCGCTGCTCACCGTCCTGCTCCTGCTGGGCGTGATCGCGGTCTACATGCGCCAGATGCTCAAGATCGGAGAGGTGGAGTGAGCGTGACGACCCCGGCCACCGCGACCCCGGCCACCGCGACCCCCATGACGGCGAAGGCGCCCCGGCGGCGCACCCCGAAGCAGGCGCCCGGCAGGCGCAAGGCCGGCTGGAACGCGCTCGGGGTGCTCGTCTTCGTCGTCCTCGGCTTCCCCGTCTACTGGATGCTGAACACGGCGTTCAAGCCGGCCGGCGACGCCATCGACCCCGACCCGCACTTCTTCCCCCGTACGCTCACCCTGGACAACTTCCGCCGGGCGCTGGACATCGCGGACTTCTGGGGGCCGGTCGGACGCTCGCTGCTCGTCTCGTCCGTCGTGGTCGTGATCGGCGTCGCGGTCGGGCTGCTCGCCGCGCTCGCCATCTCCCGGTTCGCGTTCCGGGGGCGGAAGATCGTGATCGTCGGGATCCTCGCCGTACAGATGGTCCCGCTGGTCGCCATGATCATCCCGGTCTTCCTGCTGCTGAACGACCTCGGTCAGTACGACAGGCTCTCCGGCCTGGTCATCACGTACCTCACCTTCATCCTGCCCTTCACCGTGTGGACCCTGCGCGGCTTCATCGTCAACATCCCGAAGGAGCTGGAGGAGGCGGCGATGGTCGACGGCTGCAGCCGGACCGGCGCCTTCGTCCGGGTGGTCTTCCCGCTGCTCGCGCCCGGCCTGGTCGCCACCTCGGTGTACGGCTTCATCCAGGCGTGGAACGAGTACCTGTACGCGCTCATGCTGATGAGCCAGCAGAACCAGACCGCGACCGTCTGGCTCTCCAACTTCTCCACCAAGCACGGGACGGAGTTCGCTCCGATGATGGCCGGCTCCACGATGATGGCCGTTCCCGTCGTGATTCTGTTCCTGCTCGTCCAGCGCAAGATGGCAGCGGGTCTGACGGCCGGCGCAGTGAAGGGTTAGAAGGACCGATGACGACACTCGTATCCACCACCGACACCCTCACCCGCGACGCCCTCGCCGTCCTCCAGCCGGGTTTCGTCGGCACCACGGCGCCGGACTGGCTGCTGCGGGCGATCGGCGACGGGCTCACCTCGGTCGGGCTGTTCGGCCGTAACGTCGCCGACCCGGAACAACTCGCGGCGCTCACCCGGCGGCTGCGGCGCGAACGGGACGACATCCTCGTCGCGATCGACGAGGAGGGCGGCGACGTCACCCGCCTGGAGGTACGGCACGGCTCGTCCTTCCCCGGCAACTACGCGCTCGGCGCCGTGGACGACCCCGACCTCACCCGCGACGTCGCCCGGGAGCTGGGCCGGCGGCTCGCCGCGTGCGGGGTCAACCTCAACTGGGCGCCCTCCGCCGACGTCAACTCCAACCCGGACAATCCCGTCATCGGGGTACGGTCCTTCGGCGCCGACCCCGAACTGGCGGCCCGGCACACCGCCGCGTACGTCGAGGGGCTCCAGGCCGCCGGGGTCGCCGCCTGCGTCAAGCACTTCCCGGGCCACGGCGACACGGCGGTCGACTCGCACCACGCGCTGCCCCGCATCGACGTGGACCTCGACACCCTGCACGCCCGCGAGCTGCTGCCCTTCCGCGCGGCGATCGCGGCGGGTTCCCGGTCGGTGATGAGCGCGCACATCCTGCTCCCCGCGCTCGACCCGGAGCGCCCGGCGACCCTCAGCCCGCGGATCCTCACCGGACTGCTGCGCGAGGAGCTGGGCTTCCAGGGCCCGATCGTCACCGACGGCATGGAGATGCGGGCCATCGCCTCGGTGTACGGGATCGAGCGCGGCTCCGTCCTCGCGATCGCGGCGGGCGCCGACGCCATCTGCGTCGGCGGCGGCCTGGCGGACGAGGGCACCGTACTGCGGCTGCGGGACGCCCTGGTGGCCGCCGTACGCAGCGGCGAACTGCCCGAGGAACGCCTGGCCGACGCGGCCGCACGGGTGCGCGCACTCGCCGACTGGACCCTCCGGGCCGGAGTGTCCCCCGAGGCCGGGGCGCCGGGCGCGGCCACACAGGAGGGGACCGCGCCCGGCGCAGGGCCGACGGCGCCCGGCGGGGGGTCGGCGACGTCCGGCGCGGCTCCCGGGGTGGTTCCCACTCCCGACATCGGCCTCCTGGCGGCCCGCCGGGCACTCCGCGTCACCGGCACGGCCACCCCGCTCACCCGCGCCCCGTACGTCGCGGTCCTCACCCCGGTGGCGAACATCGCGGTCGGCGAGGAAACCCCCTGGGGCCTGGCGACCGAGCTGAACCACCTCCTCCCGGGCACGGAGTCGGCCACGTACGCCGAAGCCCCGTCCGAGGACACCACGCCCACCCCCACCCCCACCCCCGACCCGGCGACCCGCATCCTCACGGCAGCCGGCGACCGCACCACGGTGGCCGTGGTCCGCGACGCCCACCGCCACCCCTGGATGCGGGCGACCCTGGACGCCCTGCTCACGGCACGCCCGGACACCCTGGTGGTCGAGATGGGCCTCAACGAAGCCCCGCCGAGGGGAGCCCTGCACATCGCCACCCACGGCGCGGCCCGCGTCTGCGCCCAGGCGGCGGCGGAGGTTCTCGCGGGGCGGGTGCGGTAGAGGCGCGCCGGCCCGCGCCCCCGCGTCAGGCGGCCCAGCGGCGCGGGGTGTGCACGAGGGTGGCCCACGTACGGGTACCGATGCCGCCACCGACGGCGAAAGGGTGCGCGGCACCGAAGCCCCAGGCCCCCTGGTGGGCCTCCACCAGTTCGGGCACGCCGTCGAGCGCATCCAGACGGCGTTCGTCGCACACGGCGGCGAGGCGGGGGTGGGCGTGCGCGGCGTGGGTGTCGTGGACGGTGACCCGGAGGGCACCCTCAAGGTCATGACGCAGGGCGAAATGGACCTGCTCGCCGGATCCGGTGAACCGGCAGGCGTAGGCGACAAGTTCGCGCACGAGCCGCAGGGCCGGGTCGATCAGGCGGTCCGCCACGCAGTGCACGTCGAGAATGATCTCGGCGGCCTCGTGCGCGACGGTCGGCGTGGCAACGGCGGAGGGCAGCGTCAGCCCGTACGCGAGGTTCCCGGGATTCGGCTCGCCCGCGTCCTGGAGCGGGGGCGGGCACTGGGTGAACCTAGGTGTGGCGTACGGGAGTACGGGGACGAACTCGTTTTCGGGCATGACGACTCCGCTCGTTGACGCGTTGGTTTGGTGTGGTGTCTGCGGACACCTGTGGGCAGGCTCGTGCAATGCTCTTCGTTTTCGCTGTGCGTGAGCGTCGCATCACTGAAGGTAGGGCATCCCGAGCATCATGCACCAGGCGAACTTGGAAAATTAACCACGGGTGGACCCGTATTGTGGTGCGCGGCAGACTGAGCGGCAGCCGGACGGAAGGGATCTCCATGCCCCCACGGACCACCCCCACGCAGCGACAGAAGAGACTCGGTGCCGAGGTCCGGAAGATGCGCACGAGCGCTGGCATGACCGCCGAGCACGCCGCAGGGTTGCTCGGTGTCGACCGGGGCAAGATCTCGAACTTCGAGTCAGGTATCCGCAACATCAGCCCTGAGCGGCTGCGTGCCTTGGCCACCCACTGCGAGTGCACGGATGAACGCTACGTGGACGCTCTCGCGGAACTCGCCACGTTTCCACAGCGGAACTGGTGGGACGAGTACCGGGAAAAGTTGGCCTCCGGATTCTTGGACATCGCCGAACTGGAATGGCATTCACGCCGGATCCAGACCATCCAGACGGTTCACATCCCTGGCCTGCTCCAGACCGAGGACTACGCCCGGAGCGTCTTCGGCGCGGTGCTCCCGGCTTTCTCGCGCCTCGAAGTCGAGCTGCATGTGGCGCATCGGATGGACCGGCAGCGCGTGCTCAGCCGCGAACAGCCCCTCGGCTACACGGGGTATGTCCACGAGTCCGCGCTGAGGATGCGCTTCGGCGGTCGTGAGGTGACCAAGCAGCAGCTCAGTTCTCTGATCGAAGCGGGCGAGCGGGACAATGTCACCGTCCGGATAGTGCCCATCGAGCGCGGGAGCTTTCCTGGCGCCGGACATGCCCTGCTCTATGCCGAGAGTGCCGTTGCCCAGCTCGACACTGTGCAGCTCGATTCGGCACACGGTCCGGAATTTACGTACACCGAAGAGCAACTGGCCAAGTATCGAGCACACTTGGACTGGATGGACGAGGCATGCTTGTCGGTGAAGGCATCACAGGACGTCATCCACAGCATCATCCATGAACTGTAAGGAATCCAGTCATGCCCGAGATCACCTGGGAAGACCCGTTCTGCGGCGCGGGCAACAACTGCTTCCGCATCGGCACGGACCCGGACGGCAACGCCTACATAGCCGTCTCCGGCCAGGAGGACACCTACCTCACCGACACCCGCGAAGCCCTCACCACCCTCATCCGCGACATCAAGGCCGGCAAAGCCGACCACCTGCTGTAGCGCCGGGCCCCGCCTGCGGACCGGCGCCAAGGGCAACCGGGCGAGCCTGGAGGACAGGTTTGCGTGAGGCCCGCCCCTTTAGGTTCGCGTGTTGCGGTTCCAGGAGGCCCGCCCGGGCATGCCCCGCGGCCTGGGTCCGCCGTCGGGCACCCGCCCGAACCGGGCCCAGGAACAAGAGGTGCGCCAAGGCGCTGGCGCAGAGATCCTTCGGCTCCAGCCCAAGCAACGCACCCATTGTCTCAATCGGCCAGGCGTTTTGAATGAGTTGCCGGACATTAGTGCACCGGTAGGTGCACGAAACGGGCCGTACTGTGCGCGGCCCGTTGAGACCCACTCCTGCCCCGGTGCCGCAGCACCCAGGCACCCCCACATCGGCTTCATGGCCGGCGTTTACACCCACCTCCGACTCCGCCTCCAGCGCGACGCTATCGACACCCTGAGTGACGCACTCGGCCCGACGGGCAAGGCACCCGATGCCCCACCCGTCGCAGCCGCCGTTGCCGTCACCGTTGCCGTCAAGCGTGCATGCCCAGGAGAGCGCGAACTGTCGTCCTGGGTATGCACGGATCGTAATTCTCGATAGAAGCCTTACCGGACCACGTTCACCGAAGCAGTGATCGAATCCTCTCAGCGATTGCTGTGACAGCTGTGAAGTATTAGCTTTGAACGACTGCGGAAACCCAGACGGTTACGTCGGTTGCGATAACTGAAGGTGCACCTCCTGGGATGGCTCGATGTTCCCTATTTTTCGGATTTCGATATTCAACTTCGAGTCGCTTGTGTGAGTCCAGGGCTACGACCACATATCATTGATTCGTGGTGTCGCGTGATTCGATTGAGACGAATCTGCCCAGATTTAAGATCAGCCAATACGTGACGCCTCGTATCGGCGAAGGAGTTGGACGTCACCTGCGCGACGCACTGGCCCTCCCGGCTAGGCTGGCGTCAGCCGTCGGTAAGGAATTCACCCATCAGAAGGCAGATCGAAAATATTCAATCCAATCAACTCTGGCCGCTTCTCACGCGAGCCCCAGTCCAGGACCTCCCTGAGCTTCCCGGGCAAAACCGCGCCATCGACTCCCGAACCACTCAGGTCCACTTCCACGGGAGTCGAGATTTCAAGAATCTCCGCGTCTTCAGCTGTGAACTCCAAGACCACTAGCGAGTCGTTGAGTTGCACGCTCCGCAGACAGCCGTAAACCGTGAACCCTTTTTCGGTCGAGACGTTGTAGGAATCCATTCCAGACTGAATTTCCTGTTCGTCCGGCTCATAGGTGGATCGCTGGATCGAGAATGATCTCCGAACGCCGGAATCATCGATCCCGGTGAAACCCACTTCGAGGGTTTCGTCATCCTCGTAGTCCTCAAAGAACCCGACCTCTGTGGCGGTAAGTCTCACGCCTAGCCCCTCGCGTTCCATGTTCCGGCGCCTTTGGCTCCGTCCCATTTGTAAGTAACCGACACTCCCAATTCCCTGACCATGCGATTCATCGCCCCTTTGCACCTTGAGCATGGCGGAAGCTGACCTCGCATCGTAACCGCGTCACCAGGACTCAATAGATAATTGCCGAGGAATGGATCATTCGGGAGTGAAACCTTTGGCCCGGTAGAGGCCCCTGCCATACGTGAGAACCGATGTTCTGTGTGTGTGAAGGCGACATCATTGGGGTAGCCGAGAGCAGCCTCCTCTGGAGTCATGTTACCGCTCTCCAGCTTGACGTCTACTCGCTTGGTCCCGTCAGGAGCCATCGCGGTAATATCGCACATATGGCCTTTGCCGCCAGTGTTGTGAACCAGGACCGGCGTCTTGCTCGCTAGCACATAGTACGTGTGGAGGTCTGTAACGGTGAGGTTGTGGACTGTCTTGTACTCGGTCCACCGCTTGATCCCAGCAATCCGGACACGGTCGCCTGTGCTTGTGCGCAGTTGCTGGCCTGTGTGAAGGTCGGCGGCGTCGATCCACTCGGCGAGCTCTGGGACCCAGAAGGGGTGGCCGGCTGTTGCGGTGACCGAGGCCGTTCTGCTGCCCTTCTCGCCATCCAGGTCGACGGTGATTCTGACGAGGTTTTTAAGTCCCTTTCCAATTATCTCGGCAGTCACAGTTTTTGTGACGGTCCTGCCGGTTTCGGGGTCGGTTGCGATGACCTTGTCGCCGATCTTGACATCGGCGATCTTCTTGCGCTTTCCGCCGGCCAGCAACACCTCGGTGTCTGGGAGAAAGCTGTTACAAGGACCAAGTTTCGCCGCTGCTGCATGGTCGCCCTGTTTGAGGAGTTTGGCGGCCTTGCCGATCTTTCCTACGGGGAGGAGACCGGCGACGGTCCAGACGCATCCACTGACGCTGCCCTTTGCGCACCGCTGCGCGTCGCGGACGCCGACGAGTTCCAGGAAGTCCGCTGTCGGCTTGACCCATCCGAGTTCGTGAAGCGTCGAACAGAGGTCACCAGTGACATTGCCCTGGCATTGCTCCCCTGCCCAGCTCACCAGCATTTGACTGTACGAGGCGTCCGGATAGGCGCCGCCGTGCCCTCTCGCGAAGAGCTCCTCCTGTGTAGGAACCCGTACTCCCGCGATGACCGGCTGCTGGCTCGACGATCCGCTCGACCCCTGCCGGTTCGTTGAACTCTGTCCGCCTCCGCCCCCACCGCTCTTGCCCCCGCCGCCGCTGCCTCCACTACCGACTTCGTACCGGGCCTTCGCCCCAGAGTCGTCCGTGACGTAGCGGGTCGGGTCGCCCGGCACTTGGCCGGTGCCACCGATCGCGTAGCCGATTCCGCACATGTCCGCGTAGCAGAGGCCCGACGGGTCCGACCAGGTCAGCGGGTTGTTGCCGGAATAGGCGTAGCCGTTGATCTGCTGGGAGTCGGTGAGGTCCATGATCGGGTCGGCGGAGAGGAACCGGCCCGTTGTGGGGTCGTACTCGCGGGCGCCGAGGTGTGTCAGGCCGGTCGAGGTGTCGGCTGTGCCGCCGACGAAGCCCTTGGTGCCGGGCCAGGTGGCGGGTTGCGTGCCGCGGGTGCCGCCGAAGGGCAGGGTGCGGCGCTGCATGAGCTGGTGGGAGGTGGCGTCGACGGCGAGTTGGGCGGTGCCGTGGTGGTCCGCGATCGTGAGGGAGACTTTTCCGTCGTTCTCCTGGATGGCCTGGTGGCCGCCGCCGAGGTCGAAGTAGCGCGTGGCCTTGGGGGTGGACGCCCCCTTGGGCAGGACGATTTCGGTGCCGCCCAGGTAGAGGGTCGTGCCCTCGGGGGTGCGGCCGATGAGCCGGTTGCCGTCGGCGTCGTAGAGGTATTCGGTGACCTTGTCGGCGGCGCCTTCGACCGGCTGCGTCACCTTGGTGAGCCTGCCTTCGGCGTCCCAGGTGAGCGTCTGCTTGTCGCCGCTGAGAGTGCGGGTCGCGGTGCTGCCGGTCTTGTCGTAGGTGAACGTGTCCTGAGCGGTGCCCGTGGGGCCGGTGGAGGTGACCGAGGTCAGCGTGTGCGGCTGCGCGGTTCCCGGAGCCGGATAGGCATAGGTGCGCTTGACGTCCTTGGCGCTGTTCCCGCCCGCGTCGTGGACGGTTTCGGAGCGGCGGTTGCCGACCTGGTCATAGGCGTACGAGTTCCAGTACGGCGCCGGTCCCCCGAGGGCGCTGCTGCTCGGCTGAGCGGCGCAGCTCGACTGTCCCTGGGCCCACGCCTCGGTCATGCGCCGGAGATGGTCGTAGGCGAAGCACTGGGTGTCGTTGCCGCCACGGGCCACGTCGGAGACCGCGAGGACGTTGCCCGCTTCGTCGTAGCGGAAGGTGCTGTACTGATCGACACCCGCGACGTTCAGGCGGTCCACACGGGCGGTCGAGAGCCGCTGGGTTCCCCACTCGTACGTGTTGGTCACCTGCGTCTGCTTGCCGGCTATCCCCGGGAAGCGGTACTGGAGAGGCTTGCCCGTGTAGCTGTAGCTCACCTCGGACTTCACGCCCTCGGCGCTGCCCGTTGTCGCGACCGGCCGCTGGGTGTCGTCCTCGTACGTGTAGGCGACCGTTGCCGCGGAGAGGGCTCCCGCCTTGGGGTAGCCGACCCCTTCGACGTCGCCGGCCACGTTGTACGAGTTCGTCGACAGATAGGTACCGCCCAGCCCGTTCTCCGTGGTCGGGATCGTCGTGCTGGACCGGAGCACCCGGTAGAGACGGTCGTAGGCGACCACCTTCGAGGTGTACGCCTCGCCTCCGACGTAGCGGGTGGACTCCGACGGTTGTCCCTTGGCTCCGCTGATCGTGTCGTAAGCCCACTTCGCGCGCAGGGTGCCGGTGGTGGAACCCTCCCGCAGTTCGGTCTTGCGGCCCAGGCCGTCGTACACGTACGCGAGGGTGGTGTTGCGCGCGTCCTTGGTGGAGGTCAACTGCCCGCGGTCGTCATAGGTGCTGGTGGTGGCACCCTTGTCGGGGTCGGCGCTTCTGGTCTGGCGGCCGAGCAGGTCGTAGGAGTACGTCCATTTGTTGCCGGCGGTGTCGGTGAACTCGGACAGTTCGTCGCGGTTGGTGTAGGTGTAGGTCAGCGAGTTGTAGGCGGAGTCCGCCGAGCGCTGCTGGTGCTGGCGCAGTTCGGTGGTCTTGCCGCGCGCGTCCGTGAGCGTGGTCGTGGTGGTGGCGCCGACCGGCGGTATCACCGTGACGCGGTCGCCGCCGTAGGTCGTCCTGGTGGTGGCCAGTACGGTGCCGCCGTCGCCGTTTCCGGCGATCTGCCGGGTTTCCGTCGGTCGCCCCAGTCCGTCGAACGTGGAGCGGGTCTGCGTCTCGACGGAGAGCGCGTTGTCCGGCTCGAAGGGTTTGCCCGCCGCCGGTTTTCCGGTCGTGTAGTAGGGCGCGAAACTCTTGGCCAGCAGTCCGCGTTCGTCGTAGAAGTTGTCGGTGATGATGCGTCCGCCGTCGGGTCCGGGCACTTGGGCCTGGCGCTCCCTCAGCAGTCCGTCATGGATCGTGTAGGAGGTGCGCTGTACGCCTCTGTTGCCCAGCAGCTTGGTACCGACCACGACGGGCCGGCCCTCGTCCACGCTGTACGTGAATTCGTAGGCGGGCGTCTGACTCGTGCGCTGGTCGGCCAGCCATACCTTGGTGGAGCGCCCGAGGGCGTCATAGGCGAAGCTCGTGACCCCGCCGTTGGTGTCGGTCTGGGTCAACGGCTGGCCGCGCAGGATCTCATGGGTGGTGACCGAGGTCTGCGCCGTCGCCGTGTCACCTGCCACAGCGGGTGGACTGGTCACGCGGACACTGGTGGCGAAACCGGTCGCCGGGGTGCGTGCCGTGACGGTGGTCCGCCCGTCGGCGCGCGCGGTCCGGGTCACCGCACCCGCCGCGGTCACGGAGACATCGGCGGTCAGGTCGGTGCTGGTGGCTACACGGCCGTAGGAGTCGAAGGTGGACCCCGTCTCCAGGTAGACCGCTGTGGTGCCGTTGTACGTCTTCAACTGAGCGGTGGCCGTGGTGTCACCCTTGGCCGGGGGCACGTCGTACGCGGCACCGTCGTACGCGGTCCGGACGTCGGAGACCACGTCGGCGGGGCGGGAGGCGTCGGCGGCACACGGCTTGGCCACCACCTCCACCCGGGACGGCAGGGTGAGTATGTTCTTCTCGGTGTTCGTGGCGTAGGCGATGGTGGTACAGCGGTCATCCGCCGAGGTCGCCTGGTCACCGGAGTCGTCCGTGCGGACGGGCCTTCCTGCGACGGTGTCGTACGTGGTCGACGACGAGGTGGTGCGCCACTCGGCCCCTGCCCCGTCGTCGAGTGATGTCCACACCTTGGAGCCGGCGCTCCCAGTGAAGTTCGCGGTGACCGTGCCCCAGTCCCGTACCTTCTTCGCCGTCTCGTGATGCCACGGCCGGTTCACGGTCTTGGTCAGGATCTTTCCCGAGGGACCGGAGTACGTGACGTTCTTGTACGCGAAGCCGGCCGCGGATCTGTGATCCGTGATCGCGTCGCCCTCGCCCGTGTCGAGTGCCACGGAGACCGATTTCGTACCGCCCTTGGTGTCCTTGCGATCGCCGTCCATGCCGCGCAGGAAAAAGGTGTCGGTCTGCGACTTCATCGCGGCGGCGCCGCCCTGTCCGCCGGTCTGGACCCGGACCTGGCCGTATCCGCGCCATTGCGACCAGGTCTTCTGCTTCTCCTCCGTCAGACCGTCGTCATCGTCGTAGTGCCAGGCCGCGGCGCCGAGGTACTGGTAGCGGGCAACCTGGTCGGGGGCGCCGCCGGTGCGGTCGGTGGAGGTGACAGAGGCGACCACATACTTGTTGAACCACTGGAGCGTCGGGTCCTCGGTGGTGCTGCCGCCCACGTACTGCGGAAAACAGCGTGTCGAGTTCGACTGCGGCGTCGGCAGAGCGTTCCAGTCGCAGGCCGCGTCCGAGTAGTTCACCGAGACCTGTCCGCCCGATTCGTCATCGATCGACGACAAGCGGCTCTTGATGAAGGGCGCGTAGCCGTCGCCGGTCTTGTCGAGACGGTTCGCGAGCTGGGTATAGGCGAATGTCGTCTTCGGCAGGGTGATCGCGGGACTCGCGGTATGACCAGTGTGCTGGACGGAATCCAGCAGCAGTTGGTAGTCCGTGTCGGCCATACCCCAGCGATGGCCGATCTTCCACGAGTCGACCTTCTGGTAGGCGCTGCCGTCCCATACCTGCGAGTCGACGCCCGTCAACCGCTTCCGGGTGAAGAACGCCGGTGAGAGCCGGCCCTCGTCGCACTTCTCACCTGTGTCGCAGTTGAGGTCCCACGGAGTGTCGTACCAGTAAGCAGCGTCCGTACCGATCGATCCGCATGTCGTCTGGGTGTTGGCCAGACACCGCTCGCTGCTGGTGAAGTTCATCTTGCCCAGCGCCTTGGCGGTGTACATCGCCGAGGACTTCAGGCCGTATTCGATCCGGTCGAGATAACCACCCCGGGTGTAACGGGTGTTGTCGTCCTCCTTCAGATTCCGACCGTAGGAGTTCGCTTCCTTGTCGTAGTAATACGCGACAGCGTTGCTGCGTGTGTCGACGACATAGTCCAGGTTCCAACGCCAGGCCTGCTGGCACCAGGAGTCGGCGAATGCCGATGCGTGACAGGGTTCGCCGGTGTCATTTCCGTATACCGGCACCGTCCAGGTGGAGTCTGTCTCCTCGTTTCCCTCGACCCAGTTGGGCAGCCGGTTGAATCCGAAGTAGTAGCGGATACCGGCCGGATCGGTGAGCTGCCAGAACTCACCGTCGTTGTCACCGTTTCCGCGGTTGGTGGACTTCCGGTGTTCGATGAGAGTGCCGTCGTCGTCCTTCAGCTTCCACTTGTCGTCGCCCGCGGGTACGAGCTCGCCGCCCTTCCCGTTGAACGAGATGAACGCGTTGTCGTAGCCCCAGCACTGGTCGCCGGGCTTGTTACCGTCCGCGTTCTCCACCCCGTCGTCCGCGCAGGGCTTGTAGCGGCGCTCGATGAAGCCGGGAGAGAGGTCGAAGCCGTCACCGACCCACGACGACTGGTTGTTGGTGTTGGCGGTACGGCCGTCGACACCACCCGACGAGTACGAGAGCCCGACGCTGGGCTTCAGCCCTCCCGGCACCTCCGCTGCGGGCAGAGCGTACGACCAGGTGAAGTCTCCGGTGTTCAGGTTGGTGTTCCAGGCCCCTGACGGTGACAGCGACGTGGCTTTGTAGCTCCCCTTGTCCCCTTCGGCATCGGCCTGGATCGCCAGCACGGTCGCCTCGGCGGAGGTAAGCGAGACCGAGTCGGCGGTGAGTGTGTTCCGCTCGGCGTCATGGGAGGCGGGGAGCGTCTTCCCTGTACGGCACTTCGCGGCACTCGGGGTCGACAGCACACACGCGGGCAGCTCGACAAGGCGCAGGCGCGAGGAGTATCCGCCACCGTACGCCTGGCCGAAGGAGGAGTAGTCGACCTGAGTGCGTACGGATCCCTCGGTTCGTACGGAACGCAGAGTGAACAGAGGGCCGTCCACACCGGCCTTCTCCGAGGCGGCGCGATCGAGTACCCGCACCTCGACCTCCCCGCGGGCGACACGGCCCTTCTTCTCCTCAGGAGCCGCCAAGGACAGGGGCGCGCCCGGCACGGCCACCGCCCCGGATCCCGTGGCACGCGCGGTACTCGGCTCCGGCAGACGGACCCGGACAGAAGCGGCCTTGGGCCACGCGTCGCCGGGACGCTCCTCGGGGGTTCGCGGCCCCTTCATCGCCGCACGCGGCCTCACCTCACCTGGACTGCCTGGTACGGCCCGCTCCGACGCAGGGAGGGCGACTCCTGCCATCCCCTCGTCCGACACGGCGAGGGCCGGCTGGACCACGCCTTGGAGGAGCGTGGCGACCATGACCACCGAGGAGGCCAGTGCGACGCGGCGCCGCAGAGGGCGGAACCGTGAGCCTTGTCTGCCATTCATGCCTGTTCTTCAACCCCTCACTACAGCCACCCGGCGACAGGCGTCGCACAAGGCGGAGCGGAAGTCATACAGCGGAGTGAACACAACCTGCCGCGGGCATGGGCGGCCGTGCGGCCCATGCCCGCTCCACCGATCAGCCGGCGGGTACTTCCGTAGCCATCCCAGGCGCACCGACGGCGAGTTGACTGATCTGCGGCTCGGACAACGTGCCCTGGAAGGCCCATACGTCGGAGAGAGTTCCCGGCCAGAACTGCCCCCAGGTGGAGCCGCTTTTGATCCGGCCCATGTGGAGAGGCTGACTCGCCTTGAACGACAGCACGTCCTCGGCCCAGGAAGCCCTGTCGGCACAGGTGCCGTCAGCCTCTCCGTTCTCGTCGTCGTCCGCGCAGGCGATCTCTTCCAGTTCACCGTTCACGAAGAGACGCAGTTCCTTGGTGAATCCGTCATAGACCACCGCCAGGTGTGTCCAGTCCGTGGGACCGTAGAACTGTCCGTTCTCCACCTCGGCGGATACTGCCGAAGAACTGTCCTGGTCGGCCATGGTGATCCGCCATCGACCGGCATCCGTATCCGGGGTGGCGCTCGGCATGTAGCGGAGGGAGAAGGCGTTCTTCTGCGCGCCTGGCACGCTGAGCAGCGTCACTCCGGACTTCGGCAACGCCGCTGCCTGCGCCCAGGCGGTGACGGTGAAACTGGCGCCGGTGTCCACCGGTACGGCAGCAGTGGTCGCGTAGTCGTCGACGCCGTCCAGGACGAGCCCGCCGTCCACCCAGCCGGACCCGATCTGCGCACCGGCGCCAAGAGCCAGGTCGTTTCCTTCCTCGGAAGCGTCCGGGCTGCTGTTCCCACTCCTCTGTTCAAACTTCCAGCGGCCCTTGACCACCGGGCTCTGCTTGAACAACTGCCGTACCTCGTCCGCCGAGACCGGGCGGTCGAAGATCTTCACCTCGTCGATCCGGCCGGGGAAGAACGAATCCGGCGTGCCCTCGTAGGAGCCGGCGCCGATCTGGACCGGGCCGCCCGCGTACCAGGTTTCGGATACGGCCGCGCGGCCCGCTTCGGCGCCGTTGACGTACAGGGTGAGCTGGTTGGCGACGGTGTCGTGGACGCCGACCAGGTGGGTCCACTCGCCGCCGTTGGCGGTTCTGCCCTCGGCCTGCATGGCGCGGATGGCGTTGGAGTCGGGGGTGTCGGAGATGTATTGGTTGAAGACCCAGCGGTCGTAGGAGCTGGAGTAGTACAGCTCGAAGCCGGATTTGTGCTCCCCGGCCTGCGTCGCGATGATCGCCGCGTGGTCGGGCTTGGTCCTGGAGAGTTTCGCCCAGGCCGAGACGGTGAAGCTGCGCCGGTTGTTGACGTGCGGGGCGGCGGCGGTGGCGTAGTCGTCCTTGCCGTCCAGCGTCAGCGCCTTGCCGGTCATCCCGGCGCGGCCCGGGGTGGCGCCGCCCTTGAGGACGGCGGGGTGGACGTCGGCGCGGCCGGTGACGCGGGTCGCGTCGGTGGGTTCGTCCAGAGGGAAGACCGCGCGGGCCGGGCGGCCCGTTCCGATGGGCTGCTTGGTGTGCAGGCGGGTGACTTCGGTGGCGGTGAGGGGCTTGTCGTAGATCCGTAGGTCGTCGATGGTGCCGGGGAAGAACGAGGCGGCCTGGCCGCTGTAGGAGCCCGCGCCGATCTGGAGCCCGCGGCGCGCGTCCCACGGTGTGGTGTACGGGGTCGTGCCGACCAGCTTCCCTTGGACGTACAGCTTCAGCTCGCCGTCGGTCTGGCTGTACGTCCCGGCGAGATGCGTCCATGTCCCGGCCTTCGCGTCACCGGGCGTCGCCGACATGACCCGTACCGCGTTGGAGCCGGCCGTGTCGGAGAGGTACTGGTTGAAGACCCAGCGGTCGTAGGACTTGGAGTAGTACAGCTCGAAACCGGGGCTGTGGTTGCCCGGCTGCGCGGCGATGATCGCCGCGGTCTCCGGCATCCTGGACAGCTTCACCCAGGCCGCGGCCGAGAAGCCGCTCTCGGTGGCCACCGTGGGAATGTCCGTCTGCGCGTAGTCGTCGACCCCGTCGAACGAGACCGCCGTGCCGATCGCGCCCGCCACCCCCGGGGTGGCCCCGCCGCGCAATTCGGCGACGCGGGCGCCGGCCGTGCCCCCGGCCGCGGTGGCGCCGGCCGGATCGTCGAGGTTCCAGGCGGCACGCTCGGGCTGGCCGGCCTTCACGCGGTACTGGTACGTACGGATCTCACTGCCGTTGCCGGCCGCGTCGAAGGCCTGGGCGGTGACGAAGTTCAGCCCCGGTTCGGACGGCAGCACCTGGGTGGTCCTCGCCGCGCCGCCCGTGGTGGTCAGCGCGTTCTTCGAGGACGGGTCCGTGTTGACCCCGAACCAGTACCTGACCACGTCGCTGTCGGCGGCCTTCAGTTCGAACGCGCCGTACTTGCCCACCCCGTCCGACCACGGGTCGTCCGGATCCTCCGGGTCCGAGGCCGGATACTCCCCGGAGGCGATCGCCGGAGCCTTGGGCACACTCGTGTCGTAGATGAAGTAGCAGCCCGTCGGGTCGCCGGCGGTCGACCAGGGGGAGTACTGTGCCCCGTCGTACGAGCGCACGTACCAGGCCACCTGCTTGTTCTTCGGGATCGACGACGGCAGCCCGATCGAGAAAGTCGACCCCGACGGCTTCGCCGTGGTGCGGGCGGGGCTCCAGCGGGCCACCATCCCCTTGCCGTCCCCGGTGTCCCAGGACGCCTGGAACTGCACGGAGACGTTGTCGCCGTCCGGGTCGGTCACCTTGTTCGCGTAGATCTTGCCCAGGGTGCGCACCCTGGCCGCGTTCGCCGGCTTCTTGCAGGTCCCCCCGTACTCCATCGTGAGCTGCGACATCTTGATCTGCGGAGGCGGACGGTTGTACTTCACCCGCAGATACGCCTTGTCCGAGAAACGCTTCCAGCCGTACGGATCCTCCTCGTTCTCCGCGCGCAGCCCGAACGTCATCGTGGACCACTTGCCGTTCGCGGCCTCCTGCACGGCCGACTTCACGTCGAACTCCGCGTCCTTCGCCGCGCACCCGTCGTAGCCGTAGGCGAAGGAACTCTTCCGCAGCTCCTTGATCCAGAAGCCGGGGGCCTTCTGCGAGTTCCACGTCGTCGAGGAGGAGATGTCCTTCGTCCGCCACAGCTCCACGCTGCTCGCGTCGCACGACGCCGACCACGTGTTGCGCACCACGAACTCGGCCGACAGGACCGTTCTCCCGGCGAATTTCGAGGTCGGGATGCGGTAGAAGAGACGCTTCGTGTCGTGCGGCTTGCAGTAGTCCCAGTTGCAGAAGCCCATCCCGGCCGTCGACTCACCGTTGAACTTCCACTGCGGCGACGACGCCCAGTACTTCGACGCCATCGTCCAGGCCGACGCCCTCGGCGAGTACCACTGCGGATCGATGAACACCGGATACACCGTGTCCGCGTCGGACAGCATCTCCGCGTCCGGGGTCAGTACGAGGGCGTCACCCGTCGCGGGCACGGCCACCCCCACGGCCGCCAGCTTGCCCGACTCGCTCGCGCCGGGCTCCCGCGTCGCGTCCACGCCCTCCTCGACGGCGGCCCGCCGCCGGGCCGATCCCGTACCGTCACCGGACGGGGCACTGGAGTCCCACATCATCGGCTTCGGCGCCTCGAACACCGCGCCCTCCGAGCCCCGGTCGACCGCTTCCAGGCCGCCTTCCGGCGTCTCGCGAACGTCCACGCCCTCCGAGGCCAGTGCGAGACGGAGCGCGGCCAGTTTCTCGCTCGCCGCTGCCTCGGCCGTCTTCACGACCAGCAGCTGTGTGAAACCGTCCTCCTGCGCCCCCATCCGCAGATCGACCCCCGGCAGCACCTCCCGGTAGGTGGCTGTGGAGCCGTTCAACTCCGGCGCGGGCAGCGCCCCGGGCCAGGTGAGGGCGACCTCACGCCCCGCTTTGTCCATCCGTACGAGCGGCTCGGTACCCCCCGACGAGAACCGGATGCCCACAGTGGACACCTTCGGCGCGACCGACCCGTCGGAAGCCTTGGCCAGCTCCGTGTCGACCGGCCGCCATGCGCCGTCGACCCGGGCCCGTACCGGACGCAGATACTCCCGCGCCTCCAACGCGCCCTCGGGGGTGGCGAACACATCACTGTGCTCACCCCGCAGGGACCCGACCTCGACCGGCCTGCCTAATCGCTTCGCTTCGGCGAGCGCGTCGTCCGTGGTGGCCTCCGCGGTGGCCTCGTCCGGATTCCGGCCCTCGTCGGCGTCCGACGTCGAAACGGCAGGAGCCGACGCCGGACGCGCGGCGGCGGGCGGAGCGCTCAGCGGGACAAGTCCCGCCGCCAGCACGACGGCGAGCCCGCACACGAGACCTCCCGCGTACGGCGGCCCCCGCCTGCGTCTCCTCTTCCGGGCATCACGATTTCCCCACACCCCACCCATGGATCCCCGCCCCAAGCGTCACAGGAAGTACACAACTTCGCAGAGTTAAATGCCGTGTGCACAGGGTTGTCAACGGAGATCTTTGGGGCTATCCGGTCCGGAGCGGGGCGAACCTGTCAGATGCCCTGCCAGTCCGGCTTGGACGCGAACGTCGCGCGGAAGTATTCGGCCAGCTTCAGGCGGGAGGCCGCCGCCTCGTCCACGACCACCGTCGCGTGCGGGTGGAGCTGGAGCGCGGACGCGGGTACGAGGGCGGCGACCGGGCCCTCGACCGCCTGGGCCACGGCGTCCGCCTTGCCCTCGCCCGTGGCGAGCAGGACCAGGTGGCGGGCCTCCAGGATGGTGCCGATGCCCTGGGTGATGACGTGGTGCGGTACCTCGTCGGGGCTGTCGAAGAAGCGTGCGTTGTCGGCGCGGGTCTGCCGGGTCAGGGTCTTGATCCGGGTGCGGGAGGCGAGCGAGGAGCAGGGCTCGTTGAAGCCGATGTGGCCGTCCGTGCCGATGCCGAGGAGCTGGAGGTCGACCCCGCCGGCCTCGGCGAGGGCGCGGTCGTACGCCTCGCACGCGGCCTGGACGTCCTCGGCACCGCCGTCGGGGCCGAGGAAGACGCTCGGGTCCAGGCCCAGCGGTTCGACGACCTCGCGCAGGACGACGGAGCGGTACGACTCGGGGTGGCCCGACGGCAGCCCCACGTACTCGTCGAGCTGGGCTATGCGCGCGCCCGAGACATCCACGGTGCCGGCCCGGACCCGCTCCGCCAGTGCCTGGTAGACGGGCAGGGGCGTGGAGCCGGTGGCCACGCCGAGGAGGGCGTCGGGCTTACGGCGCAGCAGTGCGGCGATGCTGTCGGCGATGAGTGCGCCACCCGCGGCGGCGTCCGGGACGATGACCACTTCCACGCTGGGCCCTGCCGATCTGATGGTGAGGTCTTTTGTGGTATAGACCAATTCTAGCAGAGGGGACGGCGCCGGTTCCTGAATCCTCGGCGAAGCGCAGGCGACGAAGAGGGAGGGGAGGGGGAGGGCGGAAGGGGGAGGAGCCCGGTGGCGGGGCCGGGCGGGGGCGTGTTCGACTGGGTGACGGGGGCGTGAGCGACTGGAGGGCACCCAGCATGTCTGCCGCGTTTCCCGCCGGGCCGAGCGAGTACGCGGGCCGCGTCATGTCCACCGAGGTGCTGGAGCAGCCCGCGGCGCTGCGGCGGCTCCTCGCGGACGGGGCGCCCGGGATCCGCGAGGTGGCGGGTGCCGTGGCCGCGCGGAAGCCGCGCTTCGTCCTGCTCGCGGCGCGCGGCACCTCCGACCACGCGGCGCTGTACGCGAAGTACCTGCTGGAGATCAGGCGGGGGCTGCCCTGCGGGCTCGCCTCCATGTCCACCATCACGGCGTACGGCACCCGCCCCGACTTCACCGGTGTGCTCTTCGTCGGCGTCAGCCAGTGGGGCGGCTCGCCCGATCTCGTGGCCGCCACCTGGGCCGCCCGGGAGGCGGGCGCGATCACGCTCGCGGTGACGAACAACCCGGACTCGGCGCTCGCCGCCGTGGCCGAGTACCACATCGACGTCCTGGCGGGCGCGGAACGGGCGCTGCCGGCCACCAAGTCGTACACCGCCTCGCTGCTCGCGCTGTATCTCTTCACCGAGAGCCTCGGCGGCGCCGACGGAACGGGGGCCGCGTCCGCCGTGCCGGATCTGGCGGACGAGATCCTCGCCCGGGGCGCGGAGGTACGGACGCTCGCCGCCCGTTACCGGTTCGCCGGGCGGATGGTCGTCATCTCGCGGGGGTACGGCTATCCCACGGCCAGGGAGGCGGCCCTGAAGCTGATGGAGACCGCCTACCTCCCCGCGCTCGCCTACTCGGGCGCGGATCTGCTGCACGGCCCGCTCGCGATGATCGACAACAGCTCGCCGGTGATCGCCGTCGTCCCCGAGGGCAAGGGCGGCGAGGCGCTCCGCCCCGTCCTCGACCGGCTGCGCGGCCGGGGCGCCGATCTGTGCGTGGTGGGCCCGGCGGCGGAGACCGCGCGGGCCTCGGCGGGGTTCGTGCTGCCGGTGGAGGGAGTGGGGGAGGAGCTTCAGCCGATCCTGGAGATCCTGCCGCTCCACCGTCTGGCCTACGAGATCTCCATCGCCCGCGGCTACGACCCGGACGCCCCGCGCACGATGGCCAAGACGCCCGAGTCGAGCTGAGTCACCACCGGGCTCCGCCCGGGGGCCGGTGGACGTCGCGTTCCTCGAAACACCCGCGGGCCGCGGCGCCGCGACGGGACCCTCAACCCGTACGGCACCGCAGCCCGGAGTTGCTACGGCCGACGGGTGTGCGGTCCCGGCGGCCGTTGGGAGAGGTTCCGCCGCAGTCAGGGCAGAGAGCGCCGGCACCTCGTTCCACCCTCCTGTGCGGGGAGGGTGGAAGCCTGTCGCACCATTCTGGACTAGACCATTCGGAGGTGTCCATGCCCGCGGCGCGTACGGTGAGCCTAATTCGCCGCCTACCCCTCAGTACAGACCAAGGGCGTCCCTGATCCGGACCAGGGGTCGCCCCTTGAGGGTCTGATCCGTCCCACGGGTACGCTCGCAGGTGTGCCCTCCATGAACGATCTCGTACGCCAGCACACAGCCCTCGGTGAATCCGACCTGGAGTGGCTGCATCTGCTGGTCTCGGAGTGGCAACTGCTCTCCGACCTCTCCTTCGCCGACCTCGTCCTCTGGGTCCCGACCCGCGACGGCACCCGCTATGTCTCCGTCGCCCAGATGCGGCCGAACACCGGGCCCACCTCCTACCAGGACGACATGGTCGGCCACCTCGTGCCGCGCGGGCGCCGGCCCCTGCTGGACGCCGCGCTCGACGAGGGGCGGATCGTCCGGGAGGGCGACCCCGAGTGGCGTGAGGAGGTTCCCGTACGGGTCGAGTCGATCCCCGTACGGCGTGAGGGCCGGGTCCTCGGGGTCATCGCCCGGAACACCAATCTGCTCACCGTCCGCACCCCGAGCCGGCTGGAGCTGAGCTACCTCCAGTCCGCCTCCGACCTGGCGCAGATGATCGCCGCCGGTTCCTTCCCCTTCCCCGGCCAGCAGGTCGACATGGACGCGTCACCCCGGGTCGGGGACGGGCTGATCCGGCTCGACGCCGACGGGGTCGTCCAGTACGCCAGCCCCAACGCCCTCTCCGCGTATCACCGGCTGGGACTCGCGTCCGACCTGGTGGGACAGCACCTCGGCCGGGCCACCGACCAACTCGCGCCCGCCCGCGGCCCGGTGGACGAGGCCATCGTCAAACTGGCCAGCGGTTACGCGCCCCGGGAGACCGAGGTCGAGGGCAACGGCGGGGTCATCCAGCTCCGCACCATCCCGCTCAAGCCGAAGGGCACCCGGATCGGCTCGCTGGTGCTCCTCCGGGACGTGACGGAACTCCGCCGCCGCGAACGTGAGTTGATCACCAAGGACGCCACCATCCGGGAGATCCACCACCGGGTGAAGAACAACCTCCAGACGGTGGCGGCGCTGCTGCGCCTCCAGGCCCGCCGGATGGACTCGGTGCGGGGCCGCGAGGCGCTCAACGAGGCCGTACGGCGCGTCGGTTCCATCGCGATCGTCCATGAGACGCTGTCTCAGAATCTGGACGAGCGCGTCGAGTTCGACGAGATCGCCGACCGTGTCCTGGCGATGGTGGCGGAGATCTCGCCCGGCAAGATCCTCTGCCGCCGTACCGGACGGTTCGGCATCCTGGACGCCGAAGTGGCCACTCCGCTCTCCATGGTGCTCACCGAGATTCTGCAGAACGCGCTGGAGCACGCCTTCGACCCGGGGGAGGAGGGCCGGGTGGATGTCTCCGCGGTCCGCAGCGGTGACTCGCCGGCGAAGAAGAACCGGCGCACGGGCACCTCGGGCACGTCGGACACCCGGCTGCTGATCACCGTCCAGGACGACGGGCGGGGGCTGCCCGAGGGATTCGATCCGCACCGGGCCGGAAATCTCGGGCTCCAGATCGTCCGGACCCTGGTGGAGGGCGAGTTGGGCGGCACCTTCGACATGGTGCCCGCGCCGGTGCGCGGCACGCGCGTCCTGCTCGACATCCCGGTGGAGCCGCAGAAGTAGCCGCGGAAGTAATCGCCGAAGCGGTTGGGGAGCCCGCCACCGGAAGTTGGGGGAGCCCGCCACCGGAAAGTACCGCACACAGCATCGAGCCCCGGACCGTTTTACGGTACGGGGCTCGGTTCGAAGCTCACTATGCGATGCGCATCGGGGGGTACTGCGCGCTGCGGTTCGGGGGCGGGTCTATGCGTACACGCTGTACGCTCCGCCGCCTGAGGCTGTTACAAGGGTGGTTCAGGCGGTCGCGTTACGCGCCCGGTTGCGAGCGGCGCGACGCTTCATCGCGCGGCGCTCGTCCTCGCTGAGTCCACCCCAGACGCCGGAGTCCTGGCCGGACTCGAGCGCCCACTGCAGGCACTGCTCCATGACGGGGCAGCGACGGCAGACGGCCTTGGCTTCCTCGATCTGCAGCAGCGCAGGACCGGTGTTGCCGATGGGGAAGAACAGCTCGGGGTCTTCCTCGCGGCAAACGGCGTTGTGACGCCAGTCCATGGCTGCTACCTCTCTTGGTATTACGTGCAGGTTGCTTGTGAATGTGAACGCTTTCACGAATCCCTCGACAAGGGAAGGGCCGACCGCCGGGAAACCCGGCGGAGTCCTTGGTTTGAGGAGGGGTTCTGGTTCTCAGGGAGGCCGGTGTTGCGGGCCGTCCCGAGCGCCATGTAGAGATTCGCAAACCTCGGCGGCGGATACAACCCCTTCTGGAAAGTTTTTTTTGATTCCTCGGTGTCGACTAGGTCACAGCCGTACTTCCATGGGGTGGATGCCAGCCTAAACGTTCGAGTGAAAGGAGTTTTGCCTCTTCCGCTCACACAATCACACGCAGTGCACGGCGAACGCCTGTGAACGTCACGCTCGTACGCACTCCGAGATGGTCGCCGTCCATCTGGAAGGGGAGGGGCGCCTTGGAGTGCAAGGTGAAGTCGGTCAGGTCGTGCAGGGATACCGCATGGCGTCCGTGGGGGCCCCGCTCAGGGGTCGAAGTGAGCAGTTGTGTCCCATATACGGCCGCCGCCGAAGTGGACATTCTGGTCAGTCCGAGGACGTCGAGCGCCGAGTCGAAGGAAGCCGTGGGGGACGAGTACAGCGGTCGATTCCCCAGGTAAGTGTAGGGAGCGGTGTTGCAGATTATCGACAGAACGAGATCTTCGACCGGATCCTCACCAGGCCGTTCCAAAGTGATCAATCCGTGGCGGCGGTGCGGTTCTTCGAGGAACTGGCGTATCACCTGGCGCACATAGAGGGCGTGCGTCGAACGCTTTCCGCGCTCCCGGTGCTGTTCGACCCGGCCGACGACTCCCGCGTCGAATCCGAACCCCGCGTTGAAGGTGAACCAGCGGGACGGCACCGCCTCGTCCTCCGACCCCGGCGTCCCGGCCGCCAGTCCCAGGCCGACCGTACGTTCGCTCTTCTCCTCCAGCGCCTGGAGAATCGCGCCGGTCGCCTCCACCGCGTCGTTCGGCAGCCCGAGCGCGCGGGCGAAGACATTGGTGGAACCGCCGGGGACCACCGCGAGGCGCGGCAGCCGCTCGGGGTCCGGGCCGTTGTGCAGCAGACCGTTCACGACCTCGTTGACCGTGCCGTCCCCGCCCAGGGCCACGACCAGCTCGATGTCGTCGGAGTCGGCGGCCCGCCGGCCGAGGTCGCGGGCGTGCCCGCGGTACTCCGTCGTCACCGCCTCCAGCTTCATCTCGCTGGCCAGCGCGTGGATGAGTACGTCTCGGGTGCGGGCACTGGTGGTGGTTGCTGCCGGGTTGACCACGAGGAGTGCGCGCATGCCGAGCAGATTACCGGCCGGGGGGCGGCGGGTCGTCCCCGGGCGGAACGCGCCCGGCGCCCCGGCACCCCGGCGGCGTACCCGGCGCCGGATCCGGGCGTGGATCCGGGGGCCGATACCCTGCAAGGGTGAGCAGAGCGACGCAGCCAGAGCCCGACCCCGGACCGACCCCGCGCCCCACCCGGCTGACCGCCGCCGCGGCGGTCAGCGGTCTGGAGGCCCTGGCGCTGTTCGCCGGCGGCGCGTACCTGCTGGTGATGGGGCTGCTCGGCCGCCCCGACTCCCCGCAGCAGGCCGAGATGGGCGGCGTGACCCTGATCGCGCTCGGCGTGATCCCGCTGCTCGCCGCCCGGGGGCTGCTGCTGCGCCGCGGCTGGAGCCGGGGGCCCGCGCTGATCACCCAGATCATGGCGCTGCCGGTCGCCTACACCCTGCTCACCTCGGACGGCGCCGGCATCCCGGCCGGGATCGTGCTGGCGGCCGTCGCCGTGACGGGGCTCGTCCTGCTCGTCAACCCGACGACCACCGAGGCCCTGGGGATCCGTGGCCCGGCCGGCGACGCGTAGCCCGCGCCGCGGGACACGGCGTCCGTGGTGCGGGGCGTGACCTGTCGGCGGGGGCGTGACCTGTCCGAGGGAGCGTGACCTGTCCGCGGGGACAGGTCCTTCCGCTACTCCTCCACGAGCAGCCGCTCGCGCAACTGCGCCAGCGTGCGCGCCAGCAGCCGCGAGACGTGCATCTGCGAGATGCCGACCTCCTGCGCGATCTGCGACTGCGTCATGTTGCCGAAGAACCGGAGCAGCAGGATCCGCTTCTCTCGCGGCGGCAGGTCCTCCAGCAGCGGCTTGAGCGACTCCCGGTACTCGACGCCCTCCAGCGCCTCGTCCTCCGCGCCCAGCGTGTCCGCCACGGCCGGTGACTCGTCGTCGGTGTCGGGGACGTCCAGCGACAGCGTGGAGTACGCGTTGGCGGACTCCAGGCCCTCCAGGACCTCCTCCTCCGAGATGCCGAGCCGCTCCGCCAGCTCGTGCACCGTCGGTGATCTGCCGTGCTGCTGCGACAGCTCGGCCGTCGCGGTCGTCAGGGCCAGCCGCAGCTCCTGGAGGCGGCGCGGCACCCGTACCGCCCAGCCCTTGTCCCGGAAGTGCCGCTTGATCTCCCCGACGACGGTCGGTGTCGCGTACGTCGAGAACTCGACCCCGCGCTCCGGGTCGAAGCGGTCCACCGACTTGATCAGCCCGATGGTCGCCACCTGCGTCAGGTCGTCCAGCGGCTCGCCGCGGTTGCGGAACCGGCGCGCGAGATGCTCGACCAAGGGCAGGTGCATCCGGACGAGCTGATTGCGGAGGGCCGCCTTCTCGGGCGAGCCGTCCGGCAGTTTGCGCAGTTCGACGAACATCGCCCGCGCGCCGCTGCGGTCATGCGGGTCGTGCCGCTGCACGCTCCGCGATTCACCCCGCGATTCACCCTGCGGTTCGCTCCGCGACTCGTTCCGCGACTCGTTCCGCGGTTCACCCTGAGGTTCGTTCCGCGAGTCGTCGTGCTGTTCGTTGTCCTGTCCGCTGTTCCGCTCGCTGTGCTGCTCGCTCATAAAGGCCGCCCGCTCTGCCTGCGCCCGCTCTGTCCGCGTCTGGTCCGCCGCGGCAGTCTGGCCGTCAAGTCCGTCCTCCGGATGGGGACGGGCCTGCTGCTCGGGGATCCCCGCGGGGGCGAGCACCGGTTCCGCCGGAACCTCGTGCCCTCCCCGCGGCTCTGGTGGGATGCGCCCCTCGTCACGCACCGGACCGTCCCCGTTCCTCACGCCGGCCCGGGTCCCGCGCCGCGCTGTTTGTAGAGGCTGATGGTGACCGTACGGTCCTCGGCGACCGTCGACTCGACCTTGCCGGCCAGTGCGGAGAGCACCGTCCACGCGAACGTGTCGCGCTCGGGGGCGCGTCCGTCGGTGGTGGGGGCCGACACGGTCACTTCGAGCGAGTCCTCGATCAGTCGGAAGACACAGCTGAGAACGGAGCCCGGTACGGCCTGCTGAAGCAGGATCGCGCAGGCTTCGTCCACCGCGATGCGAAGGTCCTCGATCTCGTCGAGGGTGAAGTCCAAGCGCGCCGCGAGGCCGGCCGTGGCCGTACGCAGCACGGACAGGTAGGCACCCGCAGCGGGCAGCCGGACTTCCACGAAGTCCTGGGTCCCGGGCTCGCCTGCGATCTGGGACACCCTCACCTCCAAGGTGGCACAAGCTCTTCAGGGCTCCGGACAGGGCGTGTCGAGGAGCCTTGCGGTACGTGTCATTACGTAGCCGGTCTGGGTGGCGACGCTATCGCGATCCATAGTGCCGTGTCGCCGGGACCCCCATCCGTTACGGTCACTCATGGTAAGCATATGACCACGGAAAGTGGCTAGGGGTCTGCGGCATCCAATTGAGAAGAACCGGCGGAGGGTTGACGTACCCAGTCGTCAGACGATCGAACCGTCGACAAAGCACCAACGCCAGCTCTCGCCCGGCTCGAAACTTCGCATCACCGCGTGTCCCGTCCGCTCGAAGTGCAGTGTCGCGTGCCGGTACGGCGACGAATCACAGCACCCGACGTTTCCGCACTCCAGACAGAGCCGCAGTTGGACGGGGTGGCTGCCGACGGCCAGACACTCCGCGCAGGTGTCGCCACTCGGAGCGGGCTCGGGGTGTGGAAGTTCCACGATGTGACTGCACTGGCTCATGATGGCGAGATTACGACGTACACCAGCGCGCACACGACCGAAGCACCACAGAAGTGCGCGCACACGACAGGAAGACGGAGCCGGGATGGACGTACTGCCGCTGATCGCACTGGTGGCGGGCAGCGCCGCGATCGCCGGGGCCGCCCGCCGGACACCGGTGGCCGCGCCGCTGCTGCTGGTGGCGGTCGGACTGGTCGCCGCCTACGTGCCCGGTGTGCCGGATTACACACTGGATCCGCACGTCGTGCTCCCACTGATCCTGCCGCCCCTGCTCTACACCGCCGCGGTGGACAGCTCGTACCTCGACCTGCGGGCCAACATCCGGCCGGTGGCGCTGCTCTCGGTCGGATACGTCCTCTTCGCGACCCTCGCGGTGGGCTGGCTCACCTATCTCCTCGTCCCCGATCTGCCGCTGACCACGGCGCTGGTGCTGGGCGCGGTCGTCGCGCCGCCCGACGCGGTGGCGGCCACCGCCATCGCCCGCAAACTGGGGCTGCCGAGCCGGATCACCACCATCCTCCAGGGGGAGTCGCTGCTCAACGACGCCACCGCCATCACCGCCTTCAAGGTGGCGCTGGCCGCGGCGGTCGGCGCCGGGGCCAGCTGGGCGGGCGGGGTCGAGGAGTTCGCGCTCGCCTCGCTCGGCGGTGTCGGTGTCGGACTCGTCCTGATGGTCCCACTGCACTGGCTGCGCACCCATCTCACGGAGGCGCTGCTCCAGAACACACTCTCGCTGCTCATCCCCTTCGTCGCCTACGCGGCCGCGGAACAGGTCGGCGCCTCCGGTGTGCTGGCCGTCGTGGTGGTGGCGCTCTATCTCGGCCACCGCTCCTGGCAGGTGGACTTCGCGACGCGGCTCCAGGAGGCCGCGGTGTGGAAGATGGTCGCGTTCGTCCTGGAGTCGGCGGTGTTCGCGCTCATCGGGCTCCAGCTGCCCTTCGTCCTCAAGGGGCTCGGCGAGTACGGGGTGGGCGAGGCCGTGCTGTACGCCCTCTGGGTCTTCGTGGCGGTGGTCGTCGTCCGGTTCGTCTGGGTCTATCCGGCGACCTTCCTGCCGCGTCTGGTCTCCGCGCGGATCAGGGAGCGTGAACCCGACACGAACTGGAAGGCGCCGCTGATCGTCGGCTGGGCGGGGATGCGCGGTGTGGTGTCCCTGGCCATCGCCTTCTCCATCCCGCTGGCGACCCACGCGGGAACACCGTTCCCGGGACGCAACCTCGTGCTGTTCCTGACGTTCACGACGGTCATCGGCACACTCGTCGTCCAGGGACTCACACTGCCGCCGTTCATCCGGCTGCTGAAGGTGTCGGGCCGCGACCGGCAGGCCGAGACGCTCGCCGAGGCGCAGGCGCAGAGCGAGGCGTCCACGGCGGCGGAGCGGCGGTTGGACGAACTCCTCGCCGACGAGCGGAACACCCTGCCGGGGCCGCTCGCGGACCGGCTCCGTACGGTGCTGGAGCGGCGCCGCAACGCGGTGTGGGAACGGCTCGGCTCCGTCAACGCGATCACCGGGGAGTCGGCGGACGACACCTACCGGCGGCTGTCCAGGGAGATGATCGAGGCGGAGCGCACCGTCTTCGTGGAACTGCGCGACCAGCGGCGGATCGACGACGAGATGCTGCGGACCCTGCTGCGCCGGCTGGACCTGGAGGAGGCCGCGGCGTACCGGGAGGACGGCTCGGGCTGAGCGGGGCGGAGGGGGACGGGGGGCAGGGACGGGGACGGGGCGGGCAGGTTGCCGGGGCGCACGGGCTACGGCATGGAAGGGGCCGGCGTGGCAGGGGCCTGGGGGGACGGTTCCGGCGTGGACGGTTCCGGGGCGCCGGTGATCACCGCCGCGACCGCCGTGCCGGGCGGGAAGGCGCCCTCCGCCGCCAGAGTGGTGACCCCGTACAGCATTTTGGCGACATAGAGACGTTCCACGGCGAGCCCGTGCCGGTCCTCGAAGTCCCGCGCGAAGGCGTCCAGCTCGGGCGGGACCCGGGCGAAGCCGCCGAAGTGGAAGCGTTCGTCGAGGCGCCAGTCGCCCGCCGGTCCCGCGAAGGCGGCGCGCTGCAGCCCCCGTATCTCGCCGTCCAGGAAGCCGCCCCGGAGCACGGGGAAGCCGAGGGCCGTCCGCCCCGCCCCCGGGGTCCCCGGACCCGGCCCGGCGGTGGGGTCCGGCGCGAGTCCCGCGGCGAGTCCCGCGAGCGTGCCGCCGGTGCCGCAGGCCACGGCGACGGTGCCGGCCGCGCCGCGCAGCTCCCGGCCCAGCTCGGCGCAGCCCCGCGCGGCGAGCGCGTTGCTGCCGCCCTCCGGCACGACGTACACCTGGCCGGGGTCGAGGCCGACGCGTTCGAGCAGCGCGGCGACGACAGCGGGCTCCGCCTTGCGGCGGTACTCCGCCCGGTCGACGAAGAGCAGCCGCATCCCGTCGGCCGCGCACCGGGCGAGCGACGGGTTCCGGGGCCGGTCGGCCAGCTCCTCGCCCCGTACGACACCGACCGTGGCGAAGCCGAGGAGCCGGCCGGCGGCGGCGGTCGCGCGGAGGTGGTTGGAGTACGCGCCGCCGAAGGTGAGCAGCGTGCGGCGGCCCGCGTCGGCGGCGGCCCGCAGATTGGGCGCCAGCTTCCGCCATTTGTTGCCCGGAAGCTCGGGGTGGATCAGATCGTCGCGCTTGAGCAGCAGGCGTACGCCCCGGCGCGCGAAGCGCTCGTCCTCGACCTCGTGCAGCGGAGAGGGGAGCCGAGGGCCCAGAGCGGCGAGAGGCGCGAGAGGGCTGGACGGTACCGGCGGTATGAGAGGTCCGGTTGGTGCGGGTGGTACGGACGCTTCGGGCGGCGGGGTCACGTTCCTATTGTCGGCCGGGGTACGCGCCCGCGAATCCGCGCGCCCCCGAAGTGCGCCGTTGGGATGAACTTGCGCGTGTTGTGCCCCGTATCGCGCTGTTCAGTCCCACTCGTTTGTGTAATGGCGGCTGCACGCCACGTGATGGAACCATTCTTCTCGCAGGTCGTACATGATCGAAAGTTTCGAGAGGAAGACTTCATGTCGGTTTCGGTTGGTGACGAGGTCCGGGCGGCACAGCCGCCCCAGCAGAGCCTGGGGACGGACGCCGCTCGGAACCTGGCGACCACCACCAAGTCGGCGCCGCAGATGCAGGAGATCACCTCCCGGTGGCTGCTGCGGACGCTGCCGTGGGTCCAGGTGCAGGGCGGCACCTACCGGGTGAACCGCCGGCTCAGCTACGCGGTCGGCGACGGGCGGGTGACGTTCGTGCAGACGGGCGGCCGCGTCGCGGTCGTGCCGGCCGAGCTGGGCGAGCTGCCCGCGCTGCGGGAGTACGGCGACGAGGGGGTGCTGGCCGAGCTGGCGCGCCGCTGCGAGCAGCGGGAGTTCGAGCCCGGCCAGGTGCTCGCGGCCGCCGGCGACGCGGCGGACCAGGTCTTCCTGCTGGCACACGGACGGGTGGAGAAGATCGGCAGGGGTCCCTACGGGGACGAGACGGCGCTCGAAGTGCTGGCCGACGGCGCGTACTTCGGCGAACAGGCCCTGGTGGACGGGGAGGCCACCTGGGACTGGACGGCACGCGCGGCCACGGCGTGCGTCGTTCTGGTGCTGACCCGCCAGGACGTACGGAACCTCGCGGAGCGCGAGGACTCCCTGCGCCACCATCTGGCGGCGGCGGCCTCCGTACCGGCGCAGCGGACCAACAAGTACGGCGAGGCGGCCATCGACCTGTCCGCCGGGCATGTCGGCGAAGCGGTCGTGCCGCACACGTTCGTGGACTACGAGGCGGCGCCGCGCGAGTACGAACTGAGCGTCGCGCAGACCGTTCTGAAGGTCCACAGCAGGGTCGCCGACCTCTACAACCAGCCGATGAACCAGACCGAGCAGCAGTTGCGGCTCACGGTCGAGGCGCTCAGGGAGCGCCAGGAGCACGAGCTGATCAACCACCGCGAGTTCGGCCTGCTGAACAACTGCGACTACGGCCAGCGCCTCCAGCCGCACGACGGGGCGCCCGGCCCGGACGACATGGACGAGCTCCTGTCGCGCCGCCGCGGTTCGAAGCTGTTCCTCGCGCATCCGCGGGCCATCGCGGCCTTCGGCCGTGAGTGCAGCAAGCGGGGGCTCTACCCGGGCACCGTGGAGGTCTCCGGCACCCATGTGCCCGCCTGGCGCGGAGTGCCGATCTTCCCGTGCGACAAGATCCCCGTCTCGGATGCCAGGACGACCTCGATCATCTGCATGCGTACGGGCGAGAGCGAGCAGGGGGTCATCGGCCTGCAGCAGAGCGGTATCCCGGACGAGATCGAGCCGGGCATGTCGGTCCGCTTCATGGGCATCGACGAGCAGGCGATCATCTCGTACCTGGTCACGGCGTACTACTCGGCGGCCATCCTGGTGCCGGACGCCCTCGGTGTGCTGGAGAACGTGGAAGTGGGCCGCCGGCGGTGAGGTGAGCCGCCGCGCGGCGTGGGTGGCGTGGCGTGCGTACGGGATCCGACGGGCCTGCGGCCGGGCGCCCGCCCGGATCCCGTACGCCCCGATCCCGTAACCCGCCCGGATCCGCGCCTCGCCCCGCGCCCGCCCGGTTCCGTGCCGGGCCGCCGTAGCGCCGTACAGCTGTAGCGCCGTACAGGCGCACCCCCCCAGGACCGAGAGGAAGGTGCCCCGTGACCATGACCAGCACCGGTGCCGCCACCGAGGGCCACGAGGCGGTGGCCCTCCTGGAGCGCACCCGCGCCGAGGTGGATCCCGAACTGCGCGCCGCCGTCGAGTCGTTACCCGCCTCCATACGCGGGGTCGCGCGGTACCACTTCGGCTGGGCGCGGCCCGACGGCACCCCGGACCCGGGGGGTACGGAGCGGGCCGGGAAGGCGATCAGGCCCGCGCTCGTCCTCGCGGCGGCCCGCTCGCTCGGCGGGGACCCGCGCGCCGCCGTACGGCCGGCCGTCGCCGTCGAGCTGGCCCACAACTTCACCCTGCTCCATGACGACGTGATCGACGAGGATCCCGTACGCCGCCACCGCCCCACCGCCTGGACGGTCTTCGGCACGGTGGACGCCATCCTCTCGGGCGACGCCATGCTGGCCCTCGCGGTACGGCTCCTCGCGGAGGATCCGCACCCGGCGTCGGCCGCGGGCTCGGCGCGGCTCGCGTCCTGCGTGATCGAGCTGTGCGCGGGCCAGCAGGCGGACTGTGCCTTCGAGGCGCGCGATCCCAGCGAGGTCTCGCTCGACGAGTGCGTCGCCATGGCGACCGCCAAGACCGGTGCCCTGCTGGGCGCTTCGTGCGCCCTGGGCGCGCTCTACGCGGGCGCGGGGCCCGAGCAGGCCGAGGCCATGGACGCCTTCGGCCGGGAGGCGGGGCTCGCCTTCCAGCTCATCGACGACCTGATCGGGATCTGGGGCGACCCGGGGCGTACGGGCAAGCCGGCCGGAGCCGATCTCGCCGCCCACAAGAAGTCGCTGCCGGTCGTCGCGGCGCTGGCCTCGGGCACTCCGGCCGCCGGGGAACTGGCCGAGCTGTACCGGCGGCCGATGGACGCCGAGGCGGTGCGGCGCGCCGCCGACGCCGTCGAACGGGCCGGCGGCCGGGACTGGGCGCAGCACGAGGCGGCCGAGCGGATGGCCCGCGCCGTCCAGCAGCTCTCCCGGGCGGTGCCCGACCTCGCGGCGGCGGGCGATCTGCTCTCGCTCGCGGAGTTCGTCACCCGCCGAAGCCGCTGAGGGTCCCCAGGGGGCGGGCGGAAACGGCTCGTTGACGTTCGATCAGCTGAGTAGGGTGGCCGGGAGACCAGGGGAATTCCGGCATCAGGGGGATCGGCGTGCGCCGACTGACGTACTTCATCGCGGTGTCCATCGACGGCTTCATCGGCGACCCGTCGGGGGACGGGACCTGCTTCATGCGCTTCGTGGACGAGGAGTTCTTCGCGTATCTGAAGGCCGAGTACCCGGAGACGCTGCCGACCCATGGCCGGAAGCCCCTCGGCATCGACGACCTGGAGAACCGGCGTTTCGACACCGTCATCCAGGGGCGGTCCAGCTACCAACTCGCCTTGGACGAAGGTGTCACCAGTCCGTACGCGCATATGCGGCAGTACGTGGCATCCCGCACCCTCAAGGAGAGCCCGGACCCGGCGGTCGAGATCGTCGCCGAAGATTTGGCCGGAAAGGTCCGGCAGCTCAAGGCGGAGGACGGCGGGCTCGGCATCTACCTCTGCGGCGGTGCCGACCTCGCCGGGCAACTGGCTGACGAGATCGACGAGTTGATCATCAAGACGTATCCGCTGGTGCTCGGCTCGGGGATGCCGATGTTCGCGAGGGATTTCGCCATCACCGAGTTCACCCTGGAGTCCGTGCGCGCCTTCGAAAACGGAGTACTCGTCAGGAACTACGCAAGGAAGCGGTGACCCCTGCGGCGGCGGAGGTTCCGCTACCGCTACAGTCCGCGCCATGGAAGCGGAACCGACGGATTCATGGGCGGGCTGGTACCGGGACCGCCAGGGGGCGGAAGCGATCACCCTCACCTCGGGGGGACAGCAAGTACGCACACAGATCAGGGGAGTTGAGTACGAAGGGGAGGATTTCGCCGTACTGGAAGCGGTGGGACCGGACGGGGGCGGGGTGCTGTCCTCCTGCGTCATGGAGTGGGACATACCGCTGCCGGTCAGCTCCGACGGCACGGTCGAGCAGGCCACGCTGAGCTGTCTGCTCGCGCTCGGCGAGCGGGAGGGCGGCGGGCCGGTCGGGCGCGCGGAGCTGAGCCTGACCCTGCACTGCGGCGGGGCGGCGTACGCGTCGGGGATCGCCGGGGGCGGTTTCGAGGAGGCGCTCGGCCGGATCAGGCGCCAGCTCCCGACGAACACGGAGCTGTCGGACCGGCGGCTGGTGGGCGCGTCCTGAACCGCCGGGGTCCCGGAACCCGGGACCCCGCGCCCCTGACTCCCCGAGCCGCCGGGCCGGTCGCCGGAGCGAGGGAACACGGAAGGGGCGTCCCGTGGGGGGTGGATTCGGGGGACGCCCCTTCGCGTGCGGTGCTGCGGGAAAGGTCAGGAGAGCTTGGCCAGCGCGGCGGCCAGGCCGTTCGCCCAGAGGCTGTTGACCCGGGAGCGCTCCGCCGCGTTCGGCTGGGCGTTCTGGCAGGACGTGCCGGGACCGCCGCCCGACATCAGCTCGCTGCACGGGCCCGAGTAGTGGTCGGGGAGACCGAGGACGTGCCCGGTCTCGTGGGCCGTCACCCGCGTCGAGTTGTACTGCTGGTTCTGCGCGTAGTCCAGGAAGATGTACCCGGAACCGTGGCCGTTGGTGCTGGCGTACGAGCCGCGCGAGTCATTGCCCTCGCGGTAGGTGAAGTCGACGCCGCTGGTGCCCGCCTGGAGCTTCACGTTGGAGACGGCGCTGTTCCAGATCGAGGTGCTCGCGGCTATCTGGCTCGCGAAGCGCGGCGCGGCCGAGGCGTTGTAGACCACGGTGACGGCCTGGATGCCGGGGTTCGCGGCGCGCTTCTCGGCGACCGACTTCAGGACGGCGTCGAAGAACGCCTTGTTGTTCGCCGCCTCCTCCTTCGAGCCCTCGTACGCGGCGTACGAGGCGGTCGGCGTGGCCGACGTGGCGTCGGGGTCGGCGGCGGACGCGGTGGGGGCGAGGGCGAGGGCGCCGACGAGCGCGAGACCGAGGCTGACGGCGGCGGAGGCGGCGCGCTTGGAGTGTCTCATGTGGGGGGCTCCTGTTTCCTGATTCGTCCGGGCCGTCCGGGCTGTCCGGGGTGCCGGTGTCTTCCGGCTCGTCCGGTTCATCCGGCTCGGTCCGGTGAACGGGTTCGGGTTACCGCAGAGTCTCGATGAGTTCGTCCCGGCGCGGATGATGTCAGCCGCCGATAACACCAGCGCATCACCCCGTATGGAAACCCGGCGGTATTTCTTCGAATCAGGCTCCAATTACAGTGTTTTGACCATCTGGTGTGGCTCAGAAGGCCGTTCTACTCTCTGGGCATGGAGCTGGAGGTGAGACACCTGCGCGCCCTGTGCGCCATCGCCGACACCGGCAGCCTGCACAAAGCGGCACGCCAGTTGGGGATGAGCCAGCCGTCCCTCACGACGCAACTGCGTCGCATCGAGAACGCGTTGGGGGCCGAACTGTTCGCCCGCGAACGCACCGGCTGCCGGCCGACCCCGCTGGGCCGTTCCGTCCTGAGCCGGGCCAGGCCGCTCGTCTCCGGGATGGCCACGCTGGTCGCCGAGGCACGCGCGGCCGCCGACCGCGGCGCCGGGCCCCGGCTGCGCGTCGGCTCCACCGCGAGCCGCGCCCTCGCGGGCTGGCTGCGCAGGCTGCGTCACCGGCTGCCGGGTACGGACATCTCGCTGCACATGGACGTCTCGCCCAGCGCGCTGCTGCGGATGGTCGCGGTGGGCCAGCTCGACGTGGCCTTCGTGCACGAGGTGGAAGGCTGTCCGCTGGCCGTCCCCGACGGGCTCACCCGGCGCGTACTGGTCGAACGCGAACCGCAGTTCGTCTCCATGGCCCGGGACCACCCGGCGGCGGCCAGCCAGGTCGTGGAACTGGCCGATCTCGCCGGGGACCGCTGGATGGTCGATCCCGCGGTCGACGGCGAATGGGACGGACTGCGCCGGGTGCTGGGCGCGGCCGGGCTCAACCCCCGGGTGGTGCACGGCGATTACCTCACCGCGGCGCAGCTGATCGCGGTCGGCGAGGCGGTCGCGCCCTGCCAGCCCACTTCGGGCCCGCGCGACGACATGGTGATCCGGCCGCTGCGGGACGACCCGCTGGCCGTACGGCTGCTGCTCTTCTCCCGGTCGGCGCGCTCCGACCACGCGCTCGGCGACGGCGGCGTCCTCGGCGAACCCGCGGTGGAGGCCCACGTGTTCGCGGACCTGGAGGCGGCGTACCGGGAGGCGGCGCTGCGGGCGGTGGACTACCGGCGCTGGCTCACCCGCCACAAGAGCCCCCTGCTGCACGCCCCGGCCGCCTGACCGAACCGTTCGGCGCTACGAACACGGCCGGTCGGGGTGAGCAGCGCGAGGTGTTCAGCCGTATCCCCAGGTGAACACCGCAGGGTCGACTTGAGGAGCGATTTGAGATGGCCCACCGCATGACCGTGCCCGGCCTTTTCCCGCCGCCGGACTACGCCCACGCGGCCGTTGTCGAGACGGACCGGCGCCTGGCCTTCCTGGCCGGTGCGGTCCCGCTCGACGGCGACGGCAAACTGGTCGGCCCCGACGACTTCGTCGCCCAGACGGAACAGGTCCTCACCAACCTGGAGAGCGCCCTGGCGGCCCTCGGCTGCGGCCTCGGCGACGTCGTGTCCACCACGGTCTACGGGGTCACCTCGGACCCGGCGGACCTCAGCCGCGTCTGGGAAGTCGTCCGCGCCGGCGGCCTGACCCTGGGCCCGCACGCGTCGACCCTGCTCGGGGTGGCCTGCCTGGGCTACACGGGCCAGTTGGTGGAGATCACGGCGGTGGCGGAGATCCCCTGAGCGGTTCCGGGCGCGAGGGGAGAGGCACGTCCGCCGTCCACGTCCGCCGTCATCGCGCAGCGGATCCGTGCCGGGTGGGCCCGGATTCGCGCCCACCCGCGGCCGGCCGGAGAAAAACCGCACCCGGACCGCGAAGGCCGCCGTTGTCGGCGGTCCTGCGGGCCGGGTGCGGACCGGTGAGTGGAGTGACCCGCGGGAGGCGGGCCGGCTCGCCGGGTGAGTCAGGCCTTCTTGGTCTCCCAGAAGATCTTGTCGATCTGGGCGATGTAGTCCAGAGCCTTCTGGCCCGTCGCCGGGTCCTTCGACGCCTTCGCGGCCGAGAGGGCCTTGAGGGTGTCGTTGACCAACTGGTGCAGCTCCGGGTACTTCTCGAAGTGCGGGGGCTTGAAGTAGTCGCTCCACAGCACCGAGACGTGGTGCTTGGCGAGCTCGGCGCGCTGCTCCTTGATGACCGTCGCGCGAGCCTGGTAGTGGGGGTCGTCGTTGCCGGCCATCTTTTCCTGGACGGCCTTGACCGACTCGGCCTCGATACGGGCCTGGGCGGGGTCGTACACGCCGCAGGGGAGGTCGCAGTGGGCGCTGACCTTCACCTTGGGGGCAAACAGGCGGGAGAGCATGGAGCTGTCCTTCCTCGTGATCGTCTTCTCAGGTGGGACATTACTCCGTGAGAAGAGGTATTTCGCGAGTGCCCCCTTGGGCTTAGGACAAAAGTCCGGGGTCACCATGGGACCGGTGGCGGAACGTACCGTGGGACCGGGAGGTGCCGTATGACGGAACTGGGGCAGGAGCCGGGGGCGGGGCCCGAGCGGGTGCCGGGGCGGGAGCCTCGGGTGCCGTGGGGGATCGCGGAGGTGACCGGGCCGTCGATGTATCCGACCCTCAGGCACGGCGATCAGCTTCTGGTCCGCTACGGAGCCCCGGTCAAGGCCGGGGACGTGGCCGTGCTGCGGCATCCGCTCCAGCAGGATCTGCTCATCGTGAAGCGGCTTGTCGAGTGGCGCGACGGCGGATGGTGGGTGCTCGGGGACAATCCGGGCGCCGAGGGGGACAGCCGGGTGTTCGGGACGGTGCCCGAGGAACTGCTGCTGGGGCGGGTCAGGGTGCGGTACCGGCCGCTGGGCGGTCAGCGTTCGGCGCGCGCGGTGGTCTCCTGGCTGGTCAGCGGGGTGCGCCCGGTGCTCGCCGGGCGCTCGCCCGCCGGGCGCCTGTCGCTCTCCAGGCGCTTGCGGGCCCGGTAGGCGGCGACGTTGGCGCGGGTCGCGCACCGGTCCGAGCAGTAGCGGCGCGAGCGGTTGGTGGAGGTGTCGAGGTAGGCGTTGCGGCACGGCGCCGCCTGGCAGAGGCCGAGCCGGTCCACGCCGTACTCGGTCAGGTGGAAGGCGAGCCCCATCGCCGCCGTCGCCGCGTACCCCGCGGTCGCGTTGGACGGGTGCTCCGCCAGGTGCATGTGCCAGCGGGGCTTGCCCTCGGCGTCGAGGAGGTCGTGCCCGGAGACCTGCGGGCTGACGGGGAACTCCAGCAGCAGGGAGTTGAGCAGGTCCACCGCCTGGGTGGCCTCGCCCGAGTCGGCGGCGCTGAAGACGGCCCGCAGCCGCGCCCGTACGGAACGGAAGCGCGTCACGTCGGCGTCGGTGGCGCGGCGGGCCGCCTGCGAGTTGGGTCCGAACAGGGCGCGGACCGCCTCGGCCGAGGTCAGGGTGTCCGTGCCGCGGGCCGGTTCCTCGGTGTTCACCAGGCGTACGGCATAGTCCGAGTAAGAGGCCAGTTCCACTTGTAGTCCTTACGGAAGCGGTCTAGGTTCTGGATGGCGGGAGCGGTAATGACTGGTTACGGTTCTAGGGTATTACCGGGGTGTGGGGGAGGGGGTCCATGACGGGGACGGGGCCTGGAGGAACGGAAGAGGCGCCGCGACCGGACCGGGAGGAGCGCTTCCGGGTCATGCTGGACAGGGGTGGAGGCCACGCCGGGCCACGGACCGCGGGTGCTGGACCTCGCCGGCGGTACGGGAAGTATCACGGACAGACTGCTGAAACGGTTCCCCCGTGCGGTGAGTACCGGTGTCGATTTCGATCCCGCCCTGCTCACCATTGACTGCGGCTGCTGCCGTACGCCAGGTAGGGAACGCCCCCGGATCGACGGGGCCGAGCGCGGGCACCGGGACCTCGCCACGGACCGCGTCGAGGCCGCGGGTGCCGTCGAGCGGCCGGGGTGGTGGGAGTCAGGGGCTGCCGTTCGGATCGCGTCGGGCTCGCCTGCCCTGGTCGGCCCAGGACCCCGTACGCGGGGAGCCGGCCGCCGGGCGCGCTCCGGGTGCTCGTGCGCGTGGGGGAACGGCGTGTGTCGGGGGGGGGGGGGCGGGGGGGCGCCGCGCCCGCCCGCGGGGGGGGGACGGGGCGCGGAAGGGTGGGGGGTGGGGGGGGGGGGGGGGGGGGGCGGGGGGGGGGGGCGCGCGGCCCCCCCCCCCCCCCCACCCCTGGGGTCAGAGGACCTTCGACAGGAACGACTTCGTCCGCTCGTGCTGCGGATCCGTCAGTACGTCGCGCGGGTGCCCCGACTCGACGACCACGCCGTCGTCCATGAAGACCAGCGCGTCGCCCACCTCGCGGGCGAAGCCCATCTCGTGCGTGACCACGATCATCGTCATGCCGTCCGCCGCGAGATCCCGCATCACGTCCAGCACGTCGCCCACCAGCTCCGGGTCGAGCGCCGACGTCGGCTCGTCGAAGAGCATCAGCTTCGGCTCCATCGCCAGCGCGCGGGCGATCGCCACGCGCTGTTGCTGGCCGCCGGAGAGCTGCGACGGGTAGCTGGCGGCCTTGTCGGCCAGTCCGACCCGGTCCAGCAGCCGCTCCGCGCGGGCGCGCGCCACGGCCTTCGCCTCGCCCCGTACCTGGACCGGCGCCTCCATGACGTTCTCGATCGCCGTCATGTGCGGGAAGAGGTTGAAGCGCTGGAAGACCATGCCGATGTCCCGGCGCTTCCTGGCGACCTCGCTCTCCTTCAGCTCGTACAGCTTGTCGCCCTTCTGGCGATAGCCGACCAGCTCGCCGTCGACGTACAGCCGGCCGGCGTTGACCTTCTCCAGGTGGTTGATGCACCGCAGGAAGGTCGACTTGCCCGAACCGGACGGGCCGATCAGGCAGAACACCTCGCGCGGCGCCACCTCCAGGTCGATGCCCTTGAGGATGTGCGCGGCGCCGAAGGACTTGTGCACGGACTGGGCCTGCACCATGGCGTTCATGAGGCCGCCTTCGGGGATCGGCGGAATGTTGAGAGGGCGGACAGGTTCTTGACGACCTTCTGCCATGGCGTGAGCGGCAGCGAGCGGCTGGAGCCGCGCGCGTAGTACCGCTCCAGGTAGAACTGCCCGATGCTGAAGACGGTGGTCAGGATGAGATACCAGGCCGCCGCCAGGAACAGCATCTCCGCCGCGGCGCCCGAGGTCTGCCCGATGTCCAGCGCCGCTCTCAGCAGATCGGGATACTGCACCGCCGAGACCAGTGAGGTGGTCTTCAGCATGTTGATGACCTCGTTGCCCGTCGGCGGCACGATCACCCGCATCGCCTGCGGGATTATCACCCGCCGCAGCGTCTTGGCCCGGCTCATGCCGAGCGCGTGCGACGCCTCGCTCTGCCCCTCGTCGACGGAGAGCAGACCGGCCCGGCAGATCTCCGCCATGTACGCGGCCTCGTTGAGGCCGAGCCCCAGCAGCGCCGTCAGGAACGGCGTCATGAACGAGGACCAGTAGTCCTTGTAGATCGGTCCGAGGTTGATGTACTGGAAGACCAGGCCCAGGTTGAACCAGACCAGCAGCTGCACATAGACCGGCGTCCCGCGGAAGAACCAGATGTAGAACCAGGCGAGGGAGGACGTCACCGGGTTCTTCGACAGGCGCATCACCGAGAGGATCACGCCCAGCACCACACCCATCAGCATCGCGAGGACGGTGAGGAGCAGGGTGTGCCAGACGCCGGAGATGATCCGGTCGTCGAAGAAGAAGTCGGGGATCGCCGCCCAGTTCACCTTGCCCTGCGAGAAGGCGTAGACGAGGGTCGCGAGCAGCGCGACGGCGATCGTGCCGGCCACGTACCGCCCGTAATGCCGGACCGGGATGGCCTTGATGGCCTCGGGTCCGGCGGCCGGCGGGTCGGCGGGGCCCGCCTTTTCGATGTCAGTAGTCACAGATGATTGCCTCTCAGCGCCCCGGTTCCAGGACTGGTGCCGGGGCTGGTTCCAGCTCCGGTCCCGGTCACGAGCCGCCGTTGAGCTTGGCCTCCGGGATGGCGCCGGACTCCGCGCCCCACTTCGCGAGGACCTTCGCGTACTCGCCGTTCTCGATGATCGTGTTCATCGCCGTCAGGAGGGCGCTGGAGAGCTGCTTGTTGTCCTTGGAGACCGCGATGCCGTACGGCGCGGAGTCGATCGTCTCGCCGACCAGCTGGAAGTCGTTGCCGCCGCCCGAGGTCTTCACCGCGTACGCGGCGATCGGGGAGTCGGAGGAGCCGGCGTCGGCGCCGCCGCCGCGCAGCCGGGTCTGGGCCTGCTGGTCGTTGTCGAACGACTCGAAGGTCAGCTTCTTGCCGGCCGGGCAGGTCGCCGCCTGCTTCTTGGCGGCGTCCTCGGAGACCGTGCCGCGCTGCACGACGATCTTCTTGCCGCAGAGGTCGGCCCAGGTCTTGATCCCCTGGTCCTTGCCCTTCGGGGTGTAGATGGACACACCGGCGGTGAAGTAGTCGACGAAGTCGACCCCCTCGCCGACCTTCTTGCCGTCCTCGACACCCTCCTGCCGGTCCTTGGTGTCGGTCATCGCGGACATGGCGATGTCGTAGCGCTTGGCGCGCAGGCCGGTGACCAGGGTGTCGAAGGTGGCGTTCTCGAATTCGAACTTCACGCCGAGCTGCTTGCCCAGCGCGGCGGCGATGTCCGGGTCGATACCGACCGTCGCGCCGCTCTTGTCCTTGAACTCCACCGGCGCGTACGCGATGTCGGAGCCGACCTTGACGACGCCCTTGCTCTGGATCTCCTTCGGCAGCTTGTCGAAGAGGGGGGCCTTGGCGGCGCCGGCCGATGAGGAGGACGCGTCCGTGTCCGAGCCGCTCTTCGTCTGGTCGCCGCAGGCGGTCAGCAGCAGGGTCCCCGCGACCGCGATCGCGCCGACCGCGGCCATCCTGGACTTCGCGGTGGTGGTACGACAGGTGCTGCTTGCGGTCATGATCAGGGTCCTCCGGCGGATGAGGGGAGCTGCCAATGGCCGAGCACGCGTCTTCGAGTGTCGCGACCTAGTGTGATGAGTGGCATCTTGCCATTCGGACGGTCCCCTCAAGGGCGCCGGGCATGTCAAAATCGGGTAACGGGAGATCCCCACGACTCGACAAGGCAGCCCATCACAGCCGGACCTTCTGTCGAAACGCCTTCTTGCGGCCGTAGAATCTTCGGTCCGCATCCCTTACCGAGCGTGGTTCATGCCCTTTTCCTGAAGTGTCGGCAATATCCGGCATTACTTCCGCATAAGCGGCTATGAGTCATCTCACCGTGAGGGACCGCGCGCGGACACCGCTGCGGCGCGCGTGTGCGACGCGCCCGCTCCGTACGTACGTATGTGCAGGTACGGAGGCGGTGCCCACCCACTCCTCCTCATCAGGGGAGTGGACACCCTCAACCGATGAAGACAAAGGGGTCACCCACATGGCAGCGGAGATCGTCAATCATCGTGACGGCGGCGGAGCCGTCGACAGCGGCATGACCGGGGCGGAAGGTTCCTCCGAAGAGCCCTTCGATCCGGCCTTCGCGCTGCACCGCGGCGGAAAGATGGCCATCCGGGCCACCGTGCCCGTGCGGAACAAGGACGACCTGTCCCTCGCGTACACGCCCGGCGTGGCCAAGGTCTGCAGCGCGATCGCCGAGCGGCCCGAGCTGGTGCACGACTACACCTGGAAGTCACAGGTCGTCGCCGTCGTCACGGACGGTACGGCGGTGCTCGGGCTCGGTGACATCGGCCCGGAGGCGTCGCTCCCCGTGATGGAGGGCAAGGCCATCCTGTTCAAGCAGTTCGGCGGGGTGGACGCGGTGCCGCTGGCGCTCGCCACCACCGACACGGACGAGATCGTCGAGACCGTCGTCCGGCTCGCGCCCTCCTTCGGCGGGGTCAACCTGGAGGACATCGCGGCGCCGCGCTGCTTCGAGATCGAGCGCCGGCTCCAGGAACGGCTGGACATCCCCGTCTTCCACGACGACCAGCACGGCACCGCCGTGGTCACCCTCGCCGCCCTGCGCAACGCGGCGAAGCTGACCGGGCGCACCCTCGGCGAGCTGCGCGCCGTGATCTCCGGCGCGGGCGCGGCGGGCGTCGCCATCGCCAAGTTCCTGCTGGAGGCGGGCATCGGCGATGTCGCCGTCGCCGACCGCAAGGGCATCGTCAGCGCCGACCGGGACGACCTGACGGACGTCAAGCGCGAGCTGGCCGCCCTCACCAACCGCGCGGGGCTCTCCGGCTCGCTGGAGAGCGCGCTCGCCGGCGCCGACGTCTTCATCGGCGTCTCCGGCGGTACGGTCCCGGAGCCGGCGGTCGCCTCGATGGCGCCCGGGGCGTTCGTCTTCGCGATGGCCAACCCGAACCCCGAGGTCCACCCGGACGTCGCGCACCGGTACGCCGCGGTCGTGGCGACGGGCCGCAGCGACTACCCGAACCAGATCAACAACGTGCTCGCTTTCCCCGGGATCTTCGCGGGCGCGCTCCAGGTGCGGGCCTCCCGGATCACCGAGTCCATGAAGATCGCGGCGGCGGACGCGCTGGCGGACGTCGTCGGCGACGAGCTGGCCGCCGACTACGTCATCCCGTCGCCGTTCGACGAGCGGGTGGCACCGGCGGTGACGGCGGCGGTGGCCGCGGCGGCCCGGGCGGAGGGCGTCGCGCGCCGCTGATCGTCGCCGTGACGGGGACTCTTCGTAAGACGGGGATTCTTCGTAACCGGGACTCCTCGTGGCGGGGATCCGTGAACGGGGACTCTTCGTATACCAAGTGAGCGCCGGGCGGGCCGTGAACGGTCCGCCCGGCGCTCTCGCGTGCGCGGGCCCACGTGGTCGCACGCGACCGTGCAAGTGCCCGCGCCGGCGCGAAAGTTCGGCATGCGGCCTTCACGGGTTCATGTGGGGCTGCTGGGATACCTGGCGTCGACTACGACACCAGGAGGCGCATGTGAACCTGCTCGTGAACGGGGACGCCGAGAGAGGGCCGGGAGGGGACGCCGAACCCGTGCCGTCGGTCGACGGCTGGACGGTGCGTCAGGGGGCGCCCGCGCTCGTCGCGTACGCCCACGGCAACGGCTATCCGACCGAGGGTGACCCCGGCCCCGCCCGCCGCGGCAGCCGGTTCTTCTCCGGTGGCAACAGCCCGCGTACCGCGCTCACCCAGGACGTGCCGCTGCCCGCGAAGGGCGCGACCGGCCGGGCCGCCGTGGACGCGGGACGGGTGCGGTACGCCGTCTCCGCCTGGCTCGGCGGGTACGCCACGCAGGAGGACGGCGCCAGGTTCTCGGTGGAGTTCCGCGACGGCCGGGGCACCCCGGTCGCGCTCTCCGTGCTCGGCCCGGTCACCGCCGCCGAGCGGGGCGGCCGTACGGCGCTCGTGGAGCGGACCGCGGAAGCCGCCGTACCGCCCGGCGCGCGCTCCGCGCGGGTGCTGCTGGTCTTCACCCGGACCGGGTCCGGGACCTCCAACGACGGTTACGCCGACGCGCTGTCCCTGACGCTCCGCACGGCGGCCCCGCTCGACACCGAAGGGGTGCGTCCGTGAACGCGACGAACGGACTGAACCGGCGCGATCTGCTCAAGGCCGCCGGGGCCGCCGGAGCGCTCGGCACCGTCTGGCCGCTGAGCGCCGGACTCTCCCCCGCGCAGGCCCGCGAGGCCGCCGGGGCGCTCGGCTCGACGTACGACGCCGCGCCGTTCACCCTCGGCGTCGCCTCGGGCGACCCGCGGCCCACGAGCGTCGTGCTGTGGACCCGGCTCGCGCCCGAGCCCTTCGCCGAGCCCGGCGAGCAGGCGCTGCCCGAGGTCGCCGAGGTGCGGTGGGTCGTCGCCGAGGACCGCGCGCTGCGCCGGGTCGTCGCCCGCGGCACGGTCCCGGCGTCCGCGACGCTCGCGCACAGCGTCCACGTACCGGTGACGGGGCTGCGCCCGGGCCGTACGTACTGGTACGCGTTCAGCGCGCTCGGCCGGACCAGCCGCACCGGGCGGACCAGGACCGCGCCCGCCGGGCGGGTGCCCTCCGTACGGTTCGCCACCGCCAACTGCCAGAACTACCCGCAGGGTTACTACGCGGCGCTGCGCGGGATCGCCCGTGAGCGGCTGGACTTCGTCATCCATCTCGGCGACTACATCTACGAGTACGGGCCCGAGGGCGGCGACTCGGTCCGCGACAACAACGGCCCGATGATCTACACCCTCGCCGACTACCGCAAGCGCCACGCCCTCTACAAGGGCGACCCGTCGCTGCGCGCGGCCCACGCCGCCCACCCCTGGTTCCTGACCTGGGACGACCACGAGGTCGCCAACGACTACAGCGGTACGGGCGGGGGCGCGCCGTTCCTCCAGCGCCGGGCCGCCGCCTACCAGGCGTGGTACGAGCACCTGCCGCACCGCGACGCGGGGGACGGCGACGGTGCCTCGGCCGGCCTGCCGGACCCCGAGATCCACCGGGTGCGCCGCTGGGGCGATCTGCTGGAGCTGGCCGTGCTCGACCTGCGCCAGTACCGCTCCGCGCAGAACCTCCCCGACGGCACGATCCTCGGCGCCGGACAGAAGGCGTGGCTCAAGCGCACCGTCGACCGCGCCCCCGACTCCTGGCACATCTGGGCCAACTCGATCATGCTCAGCCAGCTGCGCGGCTCGCCCGGCGGCCGGTTCATGTTCACCGACCAGTGGGACGGCTTCCTCGCCGAGCGCAAGGAGGTCCTGGAGCATGTCCGTACGAGCGGCCTGGAGGACCTCGTCGTCCTCACCGGGGACTGGCACTCGGCCTTCGTCGACGACATCCGGCCGGATTACGACAACCCGGAATCGCCGGTCATCGGCACGGAGTTCACGGCGCACTCGGTGACCTCCAGCGCGTACGACGCGCAGTGGAACGCGGCGAACGGCCCGCTCATGGGCCGGGCCAACCCGCACCTCCAGTACTTCGAGGGCAACCGGTACGGGTACGACGTGTACGAGGTGACGCCGGAGCGGTTCAGCACGCACATGCGGGTGATCGAGGACCGCCGCGACCCCGCCTCGCCCGTCTCCACGCTGACCACCTTCCACGTCGACCGGGGCACGGTGGGCGCGTACGAGGACCCGGCGACGAGGAACTCGCCCGCGCAGTACCGCAGGGACTGAGCGGGAGGACCGAGCCGCGGGGGCCATGGCGGGGGGTGGGGCGGGACGTGTGTCACACGTGTGGGCGGTTCTCCGGGCCCGCCCACCGACCTATCGTCGGGGGCATGTTCGCCGCCTACGCAGCCCACACGGACTTCGCCCACCCTCTCGACGGCCTGGAGCTGGGCGAGCGCCCGGCCCCAGAGCCACGCCCCGGCTGGACCACCGTCACGGTGAAGGCCGCCTCCCTCAACCACCACGATCTGTGGTCGCTGCGGGGGGTGGGCCTCACCCAGGACAAGCTGCCGATGATCCTCGGCTGCGATGCCGCGGGAGTGGACGAGAACGGCGACGAGGTCGTCGTCCACTCCGTCATCGGCGGGGGCGACCACGGCACCGAGCCGCGCTCGATCCTCACCGAGCAGTACCAGGGCACCCTGGCGGAACGCGTCACCGTACCGGCCGCCAATGTCCTGCCCAAGCCCGCCGAGCTGACCTTCGAGGAGGCCGCCTGCCTGCCGACGGCCTGGCTGACCGCGTACCGCATGCTCTTCACCAACGCGGGCGTACGGCCCGGGGATTCCGTCCTGGTCCAGGGCGCGGGCGGCGGGGTCGCCACGGCGGCGATCGTGCTGGGCACGGCGGCCGGGCTCCGGGTGTACGCGACCAGCCGCCACGCCGCGAAGCGCACGCGGGCGGTGGAGCTGGGCGCGGTGGCGGCGTACGAGCCGGGCGCGCGGCTGCCGCACCGCGTGGACGCCGTCATCGAGACGGTCGGCGCGGCCACCTGGTCGCACTCCGTCAAGTGCCTGCGGCGCGGCGGCACCCTGGTGATCTCGGGCGCGACGAGCGGCGACCGCCCCGACCACGCCGAGCTGACCCGGATCTTCTTCCTGGAACTGAAGGTGGTGGGCTCGACGATGGGGTCCCGGGACGAGCTGGAGGACCTGCTCTCCTTCTGCGCGCTGAAGGGGGTACGGCCGGTGATCGACGAGGTGCTGCCGCTGGACCGGGCGCGGGAGGGCTTCGAGAAGATGGCGGCCGGTGAGCTGTTCGGAAAGGTGGTGCTGACGGTCTGAGGCCGGTCCTTATCTCTTCTGCCGTCCGTTCGTTTCCTCCACCGTCGGTTCGTCATGTCAACCAGGGTTGACGCCTTCCCGGGTGTCAACGTAGATTGACATGTATGACCGAAGCGACGGATCTCGCCGAGCGGGCGGGCGACCGCGACCCCCGGGTCGGGCTGAGGGCGGTCGCCGCGCTGCGGCGGCTGCTGGAACGGCTCGAATCCGTACAGGTGCGCAGCGCCCGGAATCAGGGCTGGTCGTGGCAGGAGATCGCGGACGAGCTGGGCGTCAGCCGACAGGCCGCGCACAAGAAGCACGGGAGGCAGTGATGTTCGAACGGTTCACCGAAGGCGCGCGCGACATCGTCATCGGCGCGGTCGGCCACGCCGACCGGGCCGGCGCGGCCACCGTCACCGAGGAACACCTGCTGCTCGCGATGTTCGAACAGGAGGGCACCCGGGCGTCCTTCGCCTTCGCCGCCCTGGGGCTGGCCGGCCGCCGCGCCTCGGTGGAGCGCGCGCTCCGGGACGCCCGGCGCAGGGGCGGCCTGTCGAAGGCGGAGACGGAGGCGCTGGCGGGGCTCGGCATCGACGTGGACGAGGTCGTCGCGCGGGTCGAGGAGACCCACGGGGAGGGCGCGCTGCGCGTCGCGGTGCGGCGCAAGCGCCCGCGCTGGTCGAAGCACCGCCCGTTCACCCCCGGCGCGAAGGCCGCCCTGTCACGCTCCCTGCGCATCGCCCTCGGCCGGGGCGACCGCGCCATCGGCGACGGACACCTCCTGCTGGCGCTGACGGCCCGCCCGGGCGTGGTGTCGGAGGTCCTGGCGGACCACGGCGCGACGTACGCGGCGGTGGAGCGGGCCGTGTTCGGCGCGGCGGAGGGCGGCGGCGGTGTCCCGGGCAAGATCGATTCCGGGGAAACACCGTAGGCATTGTCAGTGGCCGTCCCTAGGATGGTGGTCAATTCCGAGTCCTTCTCGGCGGCGGCGCGCGGTGCACCCGTGCGTCCGTCGCCGGGGTCAGGGCCGGGCCCATCGCGATTCGTGAGGGGGGGACCCCGCGATCGCCCGACCCGCGACCACGGCTGCTTGTGCGAGCCGTGCGGTCGCCCCACGCATCCATGAGCCCTGACGCGCCCGAATTCTCCGTACCCGAATCCGTCTCCGAGTCCGCGCCCCGGTCCGAGTCCATGTCCCGGCCCGAGTCCGTGACCGCTCCCGAGCCGGTGACCGCTCCCGAGTCCGCGCCCGAGTCCGCGCCCGCGGTCAACACCTTCCAGGTGGACCTGCGCGGCCTCGTCGACCTGCTCTCCCACCACCTCTACTCCAGCCCGCGCGTCTACGTCCGCGAGCTGCTGCAGAACGCGGTGGACGCCGTCACCGCGCGCCACCTCCACGACCCCGGCGCGCCCTCGCGCATCCATCTCGTCGCCGACGGCTCGTCCGTCGTCATGGAGGACTCCGGCATCGGCCTGACCGCCGACGAGGTGCACACCCTGCTCGCCACCATAGGCCGCAGCTCCAAGCGGGACGGACTGGAGAACGCCCGGCAGGAGTTCCTCGGGCAGTTCGGCATCGGGCTCCTCGCCTGCTTCGTCGTCGCCCGGCGCATCCGCGTCGTGTCCAGGTCCGCCCGCACCCCCGGGGAACCGCCCGTCGAATGGCTGGCCCGCGACGACGGCTCGTACACCGTACGGACCCTGCCCCACGAGGCACGGCCCGAGCCGGGCACGACCGTCCACCTCGAACCGCGGCCCGGCGCCGAGGAGTGGACCGACCCGCGCCGGGTCGCCGAACTCGCCGCGGACTACGGCTCCCTGCTGCCCCACGAGGTCATCTTCAGCGGCCCCGACGCCACCGGCCGGCCGCTGACCGAGCGCCCCGCCGCCTGGGACCGCCCGTACCCCACCCCCACCGCGCGGCGCGTCGCGCTGGCCGGGCACTGCGCGCGGGTCTTCGGCTTCACCCCGCTCGACTCCGTCGACCTGGACCTGCCCGTCGCCGGAGTACGCGGCGTCGCCTACGTCCTGCCCTCCGCCACCAGCCCCGCCCAGCGCGCCGCCCACCGCGTCTACCTCAAGGGCATGCTGCTCACCGACCGGGCCGACAACCTGCTGCCCGACTGGGCGTTCTTCGTCCGCGTCGTCCTCGACACCGACACCCTGCGCCCCACCGCCTCCCGCGAGAACCTGTACGACGACGACACGCTCGCCGCCGTACGGGAAGCGCTCGGCGTCCGGATCCGCGGGTGGCTGGCCGAGCTGGCGGCGGGCGACCCCGACCGGCTCGCGTCGTTCCTCTCCGTGCACCACCTGGGCGTCAAGTCCATGGCCAGGCACGACACCGAGCTGTTCGCGCTGATGCTGCCGTGGCTGCCGTTCGAGACCAGCGACGGCCAGGTCACCCTCGACGAGTTCGCCCGCAGCCATCCGCGCATCCACTTCACCCGGACCGTCGAGGAGTTCCGCCAGGTCTCGCCCATCGCCGCCGCGCACGGCCTCGGCGTCGTCAACGCCGGATACACCTACGACGCCGACCTCCTCGCCCTGCTCCCGGCCATCAGGGAGGGCGTCACCGTCACCGAACTCGACGCGGGAGCCGTCACCGCGCACCTCGACCCGGTCGACCCCCAGCGGGAGCTGGCGCTCGCCGCCTTCCTCGCCACCGCCAGGACCCGGCTCGACGCGCTCGGCTGCGACGTCGCGCTCCGCGCCTTCCACCCGCTCACCGTCCCCGCGCTCTTCCTCGACGACCGCGAGGCCCGCCACGAACGGGACCGGGCGGCGGCCGAGGAGAACGCGGACCAGCTGTGGAGCGGCATCCTGGGCGCGCTGCGCGGCTCCGCGCCCCGCGCCAGGCTGGTGCTCAACCACAACAACCCGCTGGTCCGCCGGATCGCCGCCCTCACCGACGCCGAACTGACCGGCACCGCCGTCGAGTCGCTGTACGGGCAGGCCCTGCTCATGGCCCAGCGCCCGCTGCGCCCCGCCGACACCTCGCTGCTCAACCGGGCCTTCCTGGACCTCCTGGAATGGGCCACCCACCCGCTCGCGGCACCCGCCGACGCCCCCCGCGCCGCTCACGAGGAGGGCGACCAGTGACCGCCGAACTCTCACCCGAGGACATCAGACGCGCCCTCTGGGAGAACGACTCCGCCCCCAACGGCCTGGCGCGCAACGCGCGCGGCGAGGAACTCGTCGCCGCCGCCGAGCGGACCGGCGACCCCGACGTGCTCCGCAGGGCGCTGCTCAGCCTCGTCCAGGCGTACGAGTACAGCACCGAGCGCGGCAAGATGCTCGTCCCCTTCGCCCGGCTGCTCCAGGAGTGGGACCGGGACCCGTCCGGCTTCTCCGGCGCGGACACCCACACCTTCCACTGGGTCTTCAAGTGGGCCAGCTCCGGGATGCTGACCCTGCCCGAGATGCCGCTCACCACCATCGAGCACTGGCTCACGGAGATGGAGCGCCGCTACCGCACCGCGGGCTTCACCGAACGTGCCGTACGCCAGGCCGAGTTCGAACTCGCCGACGACAGCGGCGACCCGGAGCGGGCGGCGCGCGCGTTCGCCGCGTGGACGGCCGCGGAGCGCGACCGGATGGCCAACTGCCACGCCTGCGAGCTGAACGATCAGGGCAGTTACCGCGTGCGGCAGGGCGACGACGAGAAGGCGCTGGAAACGTGGGAGCCGGTGCTCGCCGACCGGCTGCGCTGCGCGGAGGAGCCGCACCGGACGCTGGCCCAGTCGCTGCTGCCGCTCGTACGCACCGGCAGGCTGGACGAGGCGCGCTCCCACCACCTCAAGGGGTACCGGCTGGCTCGGGGCAACGAGAGCCTGCTGCCGTCGATCGGCCTGCACATCGAGTTCTGCGCGCTGACCGGCAACGAGGGCCGCGGTCTCGAAATCCTCGCCGAGCACGGGTCGCACCTGGACTCGCACGGCAACCCGTGGGCGCGGCTCCAGTTCATCGGGGGCGTGCTCACCCTGCTGCGCCGGCTGCCCGCGCTCGGCCTGGGCGACCAGCCGGCCGTACCGGGCGCGGTCGCCGGTGAGCCGCGCACCGTGGCCGGACTCCTCGCGTTGCTGGACGACGAGGCCACCGCGCTCGCCGCCCGCTTCGACCTGCGCAACGGCAACGACACGGTCTCCGCCCGACTGGCCCGCCGGCTCGCCGCCGCGCCCCTGGTGGACGCCCTGCCCCTGGGGATCCGCGCGCCCCGGCTCGGCCCGGCGCCGGCGGGGCCGGCGGCGGTGACACGGGAGGACGCGGCGCCCGCCGTGACGGTGACGAGACTGGCCCGGGAGGCGCGCGAGCTGCGCGGCCAGGGGCACCCGCGAGCGGCGTCGGCATGGGACCGGATCGAAGCCCTGGTGCCGGCGCGGACCACCGCGGAGCCGGGCGCGACGGAGGTGGGCGCGATCGAGGTGGGCGCCACGGAGCCGGGCGCGTCGGAGGCAGGCGCGACGGAGGCAGGCGCGACGGAGCCGGTCGTGCTCGAACCGCTGCTCGTCGCGGAGCTGCTGGAACACCGCGCGCTCCGCGCCGGGCGCGCGGGCGATCCGGGTGCCCGGTCCCTCCTGGAGGAGACCGCCGCCGCCTACCGGGCCGCCGAGGAGCCCGGCCGGGCCGCCCTCGCCGAGCTGCAGATCGTCTTCGCGGCGGCACAGAGCGGTGAACCGCCCGAGGAGATACGGCGCCTGCTCGCGACCGCCGCGGCATCGGCGGACGCACTCGACCCCGGGGAGCCCGCGCGCACGCGGCGGATCGCGAGCGTCGCACTGAGCGAGGCTCGGCTCGGCGCCGTACTGCGGCACCAGGAGAGCGGCCACGACCCCGCCACCGCCGAGGCCGATCAGGCCCGCCTCGACGCGGACCTCGCCGGGTTCGTCACCGCGTTCGGCGGCGGGGACGCCGAGGAACCGGCCGCCGGCCTCGCGGATCTGCTCGCCGGCGCCGAGGAGCAGCGGGCGGAGCTGGCCTGGCAGGCCGGGGAGACCGAGCGGGCCGAGGCGCTGTTCGCCTCCGCCGCACGGCGCGGCACCGCCGCCGGCCGCCCGTGGGACGCCGCGGAACCCCTCGCCCGGCGGGCGGCGCTGCTCATGGCGCTCGGCCGCGAGGAGGAGGCGGAGGAGGCGGCGCGCACCGCCGTGGCGTACGGCACGGAGCTGATCGACCCGGACGAACTCGGCCGGCTCAGACTCACCCTCGCCGACATCCTCTACCAGCAGTACGGCAAGGAGGCCGAGGCCGCGGAGTACGCCCTCGAAGCCGCGCACTGGCTCGACGAGGCGGGCGAGTCGGCCGGCGCGGGGGCCTACGCCCGGCTGCTCCTCGCCCAGGCGTACGCCGAGACCGGCCGTGCCGCCGAGGCCGCCGAGGTGCTGGAGTCGGCCCTGCCCGACCTGCTCCGCCAGGGGGAGCCGCGGGCCGTACGGGCACGGGAGGCGCTCGCCGGGATCCTCCGGGCGCTGGGCGACCAGCGGGGCGCGGCCGAGCAGTATCTGCTCGCCGCCGAGGTGGCCAAGGGCTGGGAGAACCAGCAGCCGCACGCCCGGTTCGCCACCCTCGCCGCCGAGTGCCTGTCGGGCGCGGGGCTGCGTGACGAAGCCGTCGCCGCGTACCACCGGGCCGTCGAACTGTGGCAGGAGACCGGCGAACCGGTCGGCGCCGCGCGGGCCCTGCGCTCCGTCGCCTGGCTGGAGGTACGGGCGGGGAACGCTGACGCCGCGAAGGAGCTGATGGCCCGGTCCCTCGTGGCCGTCGAAGGTGACGGTGACGAACTCCTGCTGGAACGGGCCCGCGGCTGGTACCAGACCGGCGAACTGCTCCTCGACCTCCTCGACGAGGACGACGAGGACGACGAGGACGACGACTACGAGGAAGGTGACGACGCCGCCGGAAAGGACGATCGGGACGTTGACGGGAAGGCCGACGGGGAGGCCGACGGCGTCCGCGAGGAGGCGGTCCGGCTGCTGGAACAGGGTGCCACCGCGCTCGCCGGGCTCGGTGTCCTGGACGAACGGGTGCGCTGTGTCGTCCGCGTGGCCTGGACCGAGCAGGAGCTCGGCCGACGGGAGGCGGGTGCGCGGCGGCTGCGCGCCCTTGTCGAGGAGGTCGCCGCGACGGACACCGACGAGGCCCGGGCCATGGTGCCCCGCCTGCGGAACACCCTGAAGCACCTGGAGTCCTGAGCGCGCGGGGTGGGAGTGAGGGGGCGGCGGTGTGCCGCCCCCTCACCCTTCCCGGGCTCAGAGCCCGTCGCGGACCATCGCGGCGACGATGCGGACATGCCGGTCGGCCGCCGTGTTCGAGAACTCGTTGTCGTAGTTCAGACCGTAGGGCCAGAAGTGCCCCCCACCGGTGGACAGCGTCGCGTTCGCGCCGTCGTACTGCTTGACGAGAGCCGTGGCCTGGGCTCCGCGCCAGCTGCCGCTGCCACCGAGGGAGGACCAGCCGCCGCTCGTGCCGACGCCGATGGTGTGGGATATCTCGTGCAGGGCGGTCCGCTCGGCCATGTAGCTGCGGTTGCTGCCGAAGCGGATCGTCCCGTTGATGTTGCCGTCGGCGGTGGGCACGCCGGGCTCGTAGCGCACGGTGATGGCCTTGCCCAGGTCGCTGAGGTTGTTGTAGCGGGCCACCGCGGCGTTCATGGCCGCCGTGATGCGGTTGTACGCGTCCTGCTGGTCCGCGGTGGGGTTGCTCGCCCGGACCAGGGTCCAGGTGATGTCGGCCGCCGCCCGCTCCACGGAGGCGGGAGCCGGAGCGGTGGCCGGAGCGAGGGCGGTGGCCGGCGCGGCCGGTGGCGCCGCCTGCGCCAGGCCCGGCCAGCTCAGCGCGACGGCCGCCAGGCCCGTGACCAGTGCCCTCGTACGCCGTTTCACGGTCCTGCGCCCGGCGCGCTGCGGAGTCGATAAGGGAGTCATCGCGGCTTCCTCCTGTGTGGGGGGCCGTTCGGTGCGGGGGAGGGGGCGTGACCGGACGGTGGCGTCACCACGGCGAGACGAGGGCACAAGTCCCAACAAATTCACCGGTGTTGATGCCACACAATCCGTCACTTCCGAACGGTGTCGCCCACCAGTATCGGGCCGGGAAGAGACGCGTCAAGGGATTCCGCGTCCCCTCCCGCCCGTCCGCCCGTCACTTCTCCGGGGTGCGCAGCAGCGCGCCGATGCGGACCGCCGCCGTCGACAAGTGGCTTCTGGCCTCGTCGAGTTGGGCGTCCGTGACCCCGTGGTCCCGGGCCGCGTCGCGGATGTCGTCGCGGAAGCGGTCCAGCAGCCGGTCCAGATCCCGCGCCGGGTCACCGGACCCCGGCACGTCCGTCGCCCACTCCGGGGCGTCGTGCGCGGACTCCCGGGCGTCCCGCGTCCCGGCGGTGTCGTCCGGTGCCCCCGCGTCGTCGTCCCGCGTGCCGGCGGTGTCGTCCCGCGTGCCGGACGCGTCGTCCCGCGCCCCGGCCGGGTCCGGCTTGCCGAACGGGGGCCAGGCCGAGCCCGTCAGGCCGCCGAGCTGGCCGGCCAGCTCGGAGAGGCCCTCGCGCAGCCCCGTCGGCCAGTCGCCCCGTACGAAGTGGTCCTGCACCTGGTCCTGGACCTGCTTCGCGATGCGCTGCATCTCCTGACGCGCCATCTCCTGGGCCTCCCTGGCCTGGCGGCGGGCCTGCTGGGCGTCCTCGCGGGCCCGGCGGGACTCGTCCTTCGCGCGGCGGGCCTGCTCCTTCCACTCCTGCTTCGCGCGCTTCAGCTCCTCCTTCGCCACCCGCCAGGACTCGGTGTCGCCCAGGGGAGCGTCCCCGTGGCCCGCCCCGTGGGACCCGGAACCGGCCGCCGTACGGGTCCTGGAGGCGGCCGCCCGCATCTCGCTGCGGAGCTGGCCCGCCGCGCCCCGTACGTCCTCGCGGATCTCCGCGGCCAGTTCGGAGACCGACTCGCGGATCTCCAGCTCCAGATCGGCCAGTTCGCCGCCGCGCCCGGCCAGCTCGGCGCGGCCCGCCTCGGTGATCGAGTAGACCTTGCGGCCGCCCTCGGTGGCGTGCGTGACCAGGCCCTCGGCCTCCAGTTTGGCCAGCCGCGGATAGACCGTGCCGGCGGAGGGCGCGTACAGGCCCTGGAAGCGCTCCTCCAGCAGCCGGATCACCTCGTAGCCGTGGCGCGGCGCCTCGTCCAGCAGTTTGAGCAGGTAGAGGCGGAGTCGGCCGTGGGCGAAGACCGGGGGCATGTCAGAGCTCCTTCGTCAGGGAGGGCGCCGCGTCGGCCGGGGCGGGGGGCGGCGCCGGGTCCCTCGGGTCCTGTGGTGCGTGTGAGGTGCGGGGGGCCCGCGGGGTGCCGTCGGCCGGGCCGTCGTCCTCCGACGGTGGTTTTCTGAGCAGGGCGATCGAGCCGGACACCGTGTTCGCCTTGAGGGTCCCCGCGCCCGCGCCCAGTGTGCCGGTGATCTTGTGGGCACCCCACCGGCCGCTGACCCGCAGATCCTCGAACGCGTTGGTCACCGCACCGCTCGCCGTGTTCGCCTCGACCTGCGCGTCCGTGGGATGCGGCAGCCGGATCGCGACCTCGCCCGACACGGTGTTGAGACTGATGTCCGTGGGCCGGCCCGCCGGGTCGAGGTCGACGACCATGTCACCGCTGACCGAGTCGGCCCGTACGGTCGACCCGGAACCCTCCACGACCGTCAGGCTGCCCGACACGGAGTGGTAGTGCAGGCTGCCGGTGACCGCCTGGGCCTCCAGGTCGCCGGAGACCGTCTCGGCGCGCACCTCGCCCGACAGTCCCACGAGCGTGGTGCCCCCGCTGACCCCGCGCACCGCCGTACGCCCCCGGATCCCGGTGACCACGGCCTCGGCGCCGACGACGCCCACCTCCACCTCGGTCCCGGTGGGGACGGCGAGGGAGACGACCGCGCTGCGCCCCCGGCCCTTGCGGTCGAGCCAGTTGAGCAGGGACTTCCAGGGCAGGTCCGCGTAGGCGACGGTCAGGGTCCCGCCGTCCAGGGTGACGATCAGCGGCGGGCCCTCGACGCGCGAGATCTCCAGCCGGGTGCCGCCCGGCCGGTCGGGCAGGGCCTCGTCCGTGCCGACCACGTTCACCGCGCCGTTGACGACGCGCACGTCCAGTCTGGCCACCGGGTCGTCGAAGGTGAGCTTCTCGGACCCGGCGACTTCCCACGTCGACTCTGCCATGGTGCTGACCTCCCGCGGCCCGGCTTCACGCAACATATCGCGTCTCCTGAAGAACACGATATATCGCGGTTACGGGAAGTCAAGGCCGGACGGCGGAACGGGCCGTTCCGTGAGTCGTCAAGCGCTCATATCGGGGCAAAGTGCCCTAGCGTAAGGGCCATGAACGCGACATCCGCAGGTGCGCTGCTGCTCTGCCGGGCCGAGCCCGCGGTGGTGCGGCCCGCCGCCCATCTGCTCCGCGAGAAGCTGCTGCTGACCCCGGCCGGGCTGGGCTGGAGCGTGCTGGTGCCGGAGGGGAAGCCGTGGCTGGACGGTACGGATACGGTCGACCGGGTGGTCGCGGGGTGGGCCACCGCGCTCGCCGTCGGCGCCAACTGGCCGGTCCTCGCGCTGTGGTGGGACCCGGACCGGGCGGGGTACGTCCTGGCCGCGGGCTTCCGCCGTACGGTCGGCTACACCTGGCTCGCGGACGGCACCGCGGCCGGCGAGGACGAGGCGATGCGCACGTTCGCGGCCCGGCTCGGCCTCGACCCCGTACTGGACCTCCAGGCACTGGAGCCGCTCACCCTCGGCGACCCGGAGGCCGACTCCAGGACCCGGCTGCTCGCGCTCTCCGCGTTCCTCACCCGCACCGGCCTCGTCCTTCCGGCGGGGCTCACCCCGGGCGAACCCGCCGACCGGCTGCGCGAGGTGGCCCGGGTCCAGCCGGGGGCCGAGCAGATCGAGTGGGCGGGGTGGCGCGACGCGGTACGGGCCGAGCTGGACGCGGTCGAGGACGGGCCGCTCGGCCCCTGGCTGCACGGGCCGCGGGCGCGGCTGCTCGGCGCCGCGCAACTCGCGGCCGGTGCCCCGCTGGCGGTGTGGGCGGTCCGCCGCCGCAGCGCCGGGTGGGCCTTCGCGGCCGCGCTGCTGATCACGCAGGGCGCGCTGGGACTGACGTACGACCGGCTCCGTACCGCCGGGGAGTGACGGGACGGGGAGTGACGGGACGGGGCCTTCCGGCGGGCCTGGTTACCCGTCTGCCTGGTTACCCGTCTGCTCGGCTACCCGTCTGCTCGGCTACTCGGCTACTCGTCCTCGTCGTCGTCCAGCCGGGCCAGCCAGGTCGCCAGGCGCTCGACCGGCACCTCGAAGTCGGGGTTGAGGTCGACGAAGGTGCGCAGCTGTTCGGCCAGCCACTCGAAAGTGACCCCCTCCTCGCCGCGCCGCTTCTCCAGTTCCTCGATCCCGCGGTCCGTGAAGTACATGGCAATCAGCCTAATGCCTGGTCATCGGCGGTGAGCTCCGGAGAACCGTTCGGCCACGAACAGCCGTCCTCCCTCATGTGCCTCGCTTCGGCGCCGTACGGCCGCTAACCTGCGGGGAATTGGGGGAAATGAGGATGTCATGGGTGACGGAGAGGCCAATGTCACGCGCATCGAAATGCCGGACGGCACACCCGTCTGGGCCCGGATCTCGGGTGCCGAGGAGCTGAGCCGCCCCTCCGGGGGCCTCGTGTACTCGGACACCGGATTCGCCGACCAGGTACAGGCCCGGGTCGAGAGTCTGCAAGGCGTCGTGACCAGCGTCGCGCGTTCGCTCGTCGGGCCGCTGCGCGCGGTCAGGCCCGACGAGGTCAGTATCGAGTTCGGGATCGAGCTGACCGCGAAATCGGGGAAGGTCGTCGGGCTGCTCGCCGACGGCGAGGCCAAGGGAGGCATCAAAGTCACGCTCACCTGGACCGGCGGGGGACCGCCCGCCGATCTGTCCGCACCGCCGCTGGTGCCGCCACAGGCCCAGCCACACGCAGGGACACACAGCGGGACACACAGCGGGACGCACGCCGGGACGCAGCGGCCGGCCGCGCCGCCACCGCCGGCCGTCCCGCCCGTACCGCCATCGGCCCGGCCCCCTGTGCCGCCGTCGTCCGTCCCGCCCGTCCCGCCGTCGGCCGGGCCGCCCTCGCACGGGCGGACCCCCGGGGGCGCGTCCCCCGGCGCACCGGCGCATCCCGACGGGTTCACGCCCCCGGCCGGGAGCGGCGCATGATCGACGGGCTGGGCAGGATCGAGCCGGGCGGGTCCGTCGACGACGCGACCACCCGCGGTGCGCTGCGCGACCTCGTGATGGCGGCGACCGTGCGCATCCATGGCCCGGACAGCGGGTATGTCCCTGACGGGCCGGGTGGAAGCTTTCTGGGGAGCGGCTTCTTCATCGCCCCGAGCTGGGTTCTCACATGTGCGCATGTGGCGCTGCAGGGGGAGGGGCGGGACGTGACAGTGGTCTTCGAAACCGGTCCCCGCAGCGGCGAGACCTCCGTGCCCGGCACGGTGGTCGCCGCGCTGCCCGAGCCGGCCCCCGGGACGTCGCCCGGCGGCGGGGGCTGGCCCGCCCCCGATCTCGCGCTGGTCCGGCTCCTCCGCCCCGTCGAGCATGCCTGTGTGTACGTGACGGAGCGGCCCGCCGCGTTCTTCGGCGGCGGCTCGGTGCTCTACTCCGGCTGGACGGAGGTGGGCGGCCGGATCAAGCGGCTCAGCGGGCAGTTGTCGGTCCAGGGCACGGTCGGCGGCTGGTCGGAGCCGGAGGACGAACAGGTGCGGCTCGGCGGGGACGTGCTGCCGCCGGGGGTCTCCGGCGGCCCCGCGGTCGACCTGGCGCGCGGCGAGGTGGTCGGCGTACTCAAGTCCCAGCTCGTCGGCGGCATGGGCGGCACGTCCATCGGGATCGAGCGGCTGCGCTCGCTGCCGGTGCCCGCCGCGATGGCCGCGTCCGAGGCCGACGACGACTACCAGGCGGTCTTCCACGCCCACGACCGGTACCACGCGGACCGGCAGCTCGCCCGCGTGGACACCGGCTGGACCTGGGCGGACGTCCAGACCTCGCTCGACGCGGGCACCGACCGGGCGCTCAGCCCGCAGCAGCGGATCCTGCTGCTCGGCAGGCTGGCCGCGCTGCCGCCGCCGGTCTCCACGCACAGCCTGCTCGACCTGCTGGTACGGCTCCCGGGCGTGCACCGCGTGGAGCGCTATCCGGCGCCGCGGAGCTGGCGGGACGGGCTGGGCGCGCTGTACGAGACGCGCGGCGGCGGCGCCGCGCTCGAACTCGTCCTGCGCTACTGCATGAGCGCCATCGCCGCCGAGCGCCCGTATGTCACCGCGGCCACCGTGGCGGCCGAGGAAGCGCTCTGGGACTGGGTGAAGTTCGTCGCCGACGACCGGCTCTCCCGGGACTTCCGCAACGAGATCGCGCTGCTGTGGTCCGCCACCCGGCACCGTACGGACCGCGCCCAGCGGCGCGCGGCCCCGGCGTACGGGGAGCGGCCCCGCGCGGGCGAACGCCCCTTCGTCCTGCTGGAGTTGGAGCCGCGCGGCTGGGAGCGCGACAGCTACGACTGGCGCGTCGGGGTCGCCCGGCACAGCGGGGAGGTGCTGCCCGTCGCCGAGGACAGCAGGGGCACCCCCGGCAGCGCGCTGCACACCCGGCTGACCGGCTCGCTGGCGGAGGCGTTCCGGCGGTGCGACGAGCCGGACAGCCCGGCCGTCCTCCAGGTCGCCGTCGTCCAGCAGCAGCTCGGTCTGGAGGTCGAGGGCTGGCGGCTGGCGCCGGACGAGCCGCCGCTCGGCACCCTGCGCCCGGTGGTCGTGCGCTGCTCCGACCGGGAGCCGCCGCTCTCCGAGGAGGAGGCCAGGGAGCACCGGACACGCTGGACCCGTGCGGCGGAAACGGCGGTACAGGCCGAGATCGTCGACTGCGAGGACGGATTACGGGTACCCGTACCGGAGGAGGAGCTGCTGCGCTCCCTGGCGTACGAGGCCGTGCCCGTGCTCTGCCGTTACGCGGCCCGCCCCGACGGCGAGACCGCGGCGGGACTGGGCCGGGTCGTACGCGGCGGCTTCCATGTGGCGCTGCTGCGGCGCGGTGAGAACCGCCCCGAGGCGGTCTGTGCCGAGTTCCACCGCCGGGCCGTGCGCACGGTGGCCGAGGCGGGCGGCGCGGAGCAGTTGCCGCGGATCCTGATGGAGCTGCGCCAGGGTGTGCACGCGGGCCGTGCGGAGACGTTCTGGTCGGACGGCGTGGCGCTGTTCTACGACGATCCGCACCATCCGCTGCCCGGATCAGGCCTGTTGCTGGAGGCACCGTGAACGGCCCTGTCCGGCCCGGCTCCTGGCGGACCCTTACGGGGTCCGCCCTAGATCGCTACGGTGAAGCACCTTCGGCGGCTGCCGCCCCCGTCGGACGAGTGATGACGAGGAAATCACCATGAGTGAACCCAGCGAGTGGCTCATCTACCGAGGGGCCGGCGAACCGCACGACGGCATCGGCCAACTGCCCCCGCCGCCGCCCTGGCGGGACTTCGCCGGGCGCGGCGACACCTGGCCGGCGGGCGGGCACGACGGCAACGGCGATGGCAGCGGTGACGGCAGCGGCGGCGGTGACGGCTCCGCCGACCGGCGGCTCGGCGGGTACCGCCACGAGGCGGAGCTGCACCGCCCCGGCGCCGAGGAGCTGGAGATGATCAACGCGGCGCTCTATCTGCGCCGTCCGCTGCTCGTCACCGGCAGCCCCGGCGCGGGCAAGTCCACCCTGGCCCACTCCGTCGCCCACGAACTGGGGCTCGGCCGGGTGCTGCGCTGGCCCATCGTCAGCCGCTCCACCCTGCTCGACGGGCTCTACCACTACGACGCGATCGCCCGCCTCCAGGACGTCCAGCTCGCCGCGCACAGCGCCGCGGCCGGCGCCGGGGTGGCGGCGGGGCAGGACCCGTCGGCGGACATCGGCAGCTACATCCGGCTCGGCCCGCTCGGCACGGCGCTGCTTCCCTCCGAGCAGCCGCGCGTCCTGCTCATCGACGAGCTGGACAAGAGCGACATCGATCTGCCCAACGACCTCCTCAACGTCCTGGAGGAGGGCGAGTTCGGCATCCCGGAGCTGGAGCGGATCGCGGACCGGCTGCCCGACGGGGAGGCGGAGGTCCTCACCGACGACGGCAGGAAGGTGCGGATCAGGGGCGGCCGGGTGCAGTGCCGCGCCTTCCCCTTCGTCGTCCTGACCAGCAACGGGGAGCGCGACTTCCCGGCCCCGCTGATGCGCCGCTGCATCCATCTGGAGCTGGGCCGCCCCGACCACCAGCGCCTCGCCACCTTCGTACGGGCCCACCTCGGCGACGAGGCGGCGCGCGCGGGCGACGATCTCATCGCGCACTTCCTGGAGCGCTCGCGCAGTGAACTGATCGCCACCGACCAGCTGTTGAACGCGATCTACCTCACCGACGCCGCGGCGCCCGCGGGCCGTGACCGACTCGCCGACCTGCTCATCCAGCGGCTCGACCGACCGAGGTGATGCGCTGATGCCCGACATCACGGGACGCCACGGCCCGGCGGGCGAGCCCGACCCGCGCGCGGCGGATTCAGCCGTGCCGGCCCCGCGCGTACCGGACCCGGGCGTACGGGACCCGCGCGCGGTGGATCCGGGCACGGCGGACCCACGCGCGGTGGACCCCGGTGCCGGGGCGCCGCGCCCGTACGACAGTGCGCGGCTCGCCGCGCTCGTCGCGCGGTTGCGCGGTGCCGGGCTCGACCCCGATGCCGAGCAGCTCTGCGACGCCCTCTGGCTCGCCCAGCAGACGCGGCGCGACCACGACACACCCCCCGGCGGGCCCCGCACCGCCGCGCCGGGAATCGACAGTGGTCCGGAGGCGGACCCCGTGCCCGGCCCCGGTTCCGGTGTTACGGACGGGGCCGATGAGACCGACGGGGCCGATGGGGCCGCGCCGCCCGGCCTCCCCGTCGAGGACCCCCGGGTCACCCTCTACCCCGTACCGCGCCGCGACGGTCCGCGCGCCCGGCGGGGCGGCGGACGGGGCGGCGGCGCCACCGCGCTCACCCTGGGCGTACCGGCCGCCCCCGCGCTCCCCGCACCCCTCGAACTGCAGCGCGCCCTTCGTCCGCTTCAGCGGTACCGGCCCGCCGCGCCCCCACTGCGCCGTACTCTTGACGAGGTGGCGACCGTAGAGCTGAGTGCCCGCGCCGGCGGGCTGATCATTCCGGTGTTCCGAGGAGTCTCGCGCGGGGACGCGATTCTGCAGTTCGTCCTGGACGCCTCGTCGTCGATGCGCGTATGGGAACGGCTTTTCGTCGAACTCCAGCAGATATTTGGCCAGTTGGGCGCCTTCCGGGATGTGCAGACGCGCTATCTCCACCAGGGGCCCGACGGCGCGCCCGCCGTCAGCAGAAGCCCCGACCCGGCCGCCGCGCCGCTCAGTTCGGCCGACCGGCTCAGCGACCCGACCGGCCGCCGCGTCACCGTCGTCGTCAGCGACTGCGCCGGCCCCCTCTGGCACAGCGGACGCGCCCACCGGCTGCTGCACCAGCTCGGCCGCCAGGCGCCCACCGCCGTCCTCCAGCCCCTGCCGCAGCGCATGTGGAACCGGACCAGACTGCCCGTCACCTACGGGGTCCTCTCCCGGGGCGAGGGCGCGGCCGGCGCCGCCGTGCTGAAGGTCGGCGGTGACGCCGCCACCGCGCCCGCCGCCCGCCCCGGCGCCCTCGCCGTGCCCGTGCTGCCGCCCGTCGCGGGCGCGCTCGGCGCCTGGGCCCGGCTGCTCTCCGGCACCGGCGCGGGACGGATCTCCGGCGCGGTCGGCTGGGTGCGCGCCGACCATCCGCCGGCCCCCGTGCCGCGCCCCGGCGAGCGGATGTCCTCGCTCCAGCTCGTCAGCCGCTTCCGCTCGGCCGCCTCCCCGGTGGCCGGACAGCTCGCCGTCTATCTCGCGGCGGCCCCGCTCTGCCTGCCGGTGATGCAGCTCGTCCAGCGCACGATGCTGCCCGACTCGGGCCCCTCCGAACTCGCCGAGGTGCTGCTCAGCGGGCTCCTCTCGCGGAGCAAGAGCGACGGCCCCGACGACGGCGACGGGCCGTGGTACGAGTTCGCGCCCGGCGTCCAGGAGGCGCTGCTCGGCCCGCTGGGCCGGGACGAGGCCGTCCTCGTACTGAAACACTGCTCCGAGTACATCGAGCAGCGCTTCGGCCGCGGCGGCCCCAACTTCCCCGCGCTCGCCCTCGCCCAGCTCGGCAACGAACGCCGCGGCCCGATCGTGCCCAGCGGCGACCCGGACGACGACCCCGAGTTCGGCGGGGAGTTCGACGGCGCGTTCGGCCGCCCCTTCGGCCCGGACGACCACGGCGGGCACCGGGACGGCGACGGCCGGGGGCCGCGCGTGCCGTCCCCGTTCGCCGAGGTCGCCGCCCGCGTGCTGGAGCAGTTCATGCCGCTGCCCGAGCAGTTCGCGGCGTACGGTCTCAACGGCTCGGGGCCCGACTCCGCGATCCAGCCGGTCAACGCGGCCGTCGAGAGCGCCCGCGAACTGACCGCGCAGTTCGAGTCGGACAGCATGGTCCAGTACCTGATCGACGCCGTGCAGCTGCTGCGCGGCGCCACCGAACGCGAGACACCCGGCGGCTCCGACCCCGAGCTGTGGTCCGAGTTCGCCCGCTGCCTGCTGCGGCTCTGGGAGGTCCAGGGCGGCGGCGAACTGCTCGGCGAGGCGGAGCGCGCGGCCGAACGGGCCGCCGCGCACCCCAGGGCCGTCCGCGAACGGGCCGTCCTGGCCAAGGTGTTGCACGCCGCCGCCGACGACCGGCGGCGCCACGGCGACCGGCGCGGCGCCCTGGAACTGCTGCGCCGCGCCGACCGCGAGTACACCGTCGCCTGCGCGGCGCCCGGACTCGACCCCGGCGAGGCGCTGCGGCTCACCCTCGACCGGGTCCGCGCCCTGGAGGCGCAGTGGCAGCTCGGCGGGGACAGCGCGCTGCTCCAGGGGGCGATCGGCATGCTGGAGGCGTTCGCCGACGTCTGGCCCGACCAGGAGAACCGGCCGCCGGGGCTGCCGCTCGCGCACGGCAGGACCCTGCTGCGGCTCTCCGGCGCGACCGCCGACCCCGAACAGGCCCAGGTGTACGCGGCCCAGGCGGCCCGCTCGCTGCGCAAGGCGCTCGCACCGGGCGGCCACACCGTCGGCACCCAGGCCCGGATCCTGCTCGACCTGGTGGACGCGCTGCTCCACTCCGGCGAGGGCCTCGACGAGGCCGCGACCCTCGTCGACCAGTCGCTGGTGACCGTACGGGACGAGCGGCTGCTCGCCTCGCTCAGGATCCGCGCGGGACGCGTCAGGGTGGCCCGCTACGAACGCGCCGGGAACCCGGACGATCCCCACGAACTCGACGAGGCCGCCGAGTTCTTCGCCCGCGCCGCCCGCTCCACCGCCCGGGACTCCCGGGCCCACGCGGACCTCCTCGCCGAGTGGGGCGCCACGCTGCTGCGCCGCGCCGGACTGCCGGACGGCGCGCCGCACACCGGCGCGGCGGTACGGGTGCTGCGCGACTGCCGTACGGAGACGGCCACCGGCACCGCGCGCCAGGCGGAGCGGCTGCTGATGCTGGGCCAGGCGCTGATGCTGCGCCACCGGATCAACGACGACCGGGTCGATCTGCGGGAGGCCGAGCACCTCTTCGGGCTCGCCGCACAGGAGGCCCGCGACCCGCTGACGGCCGCGCGCTGCTGGCTGGAGCTGGGCCGTTCCCACTTCGACGCCTACCGCACGCTGCACCGCCCGGCGCGGCTCGACGACGCGGCCGAGGCGTTCCGGGACGCGGCGGACGCGGCCAGGACCGCCGAGGAGGAGCTGGAGAATCCGCGGCAGCAACAGGAAGCCGTCGCATTGCGTGCTGCGGCCGGTCATTGGCGGGGTAAGACCTATGAGGAGGCGGGCCGGCCCCGGGCCGCGCGTGAGGCGTACCGGGCGGCCCGCACGGAGTGGCGCAAGCTGCCGGACGGCGGCGGCGAGCCGGCCCGATCGACCGCGGCCCGGCTGGCCGAGCTGGACCGCTGAGAGGTGCGCGGTGCGCGCCGCACGACCTGACGGGGAGGCGTGATGACCGAGGCGGCGCACGGCCGGGAGCACGACGGCGGGGAGCGGGAGGGCGCGGGCAGGTCCTCCGCCCCCCTCGGTGGGGATACGGCCGGTGAGCTGCCGGATCTGCTGGGCCTCGACCTGGCGGCCCTGCGGACCCTCGACCACCCGGTGCTCAGCGAGGTGGTGGCGGACCTGCGGGGCAGGGCCCAGCAGCCCAGGGAAATGCTCTGGGGGTTCAACAACGCGTTCTGAGAGGGCCGTTCCGGGGCAGTACCTTCTGCGCGAGGAGTTCGGGCGGGCCCCGCCCCGGGCCGTCCGACGACGCCGTACAGCCGTACAGCATGGGGGGTGCGGAGTGTCCCGACCGGGGATGCCGCGCACCCCTGAGCCCGTCCAGGGCGGGCGGCCCGTACCCTTCGCGCAGTTCATCGTGAAGGTCCACGGCCGCTGCAACCTCGCCTGCCGCTACTGCTACCTCTACGCCGGACCCGACCGCACCTGGCGCGCCCGCCCCGCCGCCGCGTCGCCCGAGGTCCTGGACCGCACGGCCGACCGGATCGCCGAGCACGCCCGTACCCACGGGCTGCGCGAGACCGCCCTCGTGCTGCACGGCGGGGAGCCGCTGCTCGTCGGTGCCGCGCGGCTCGGGGCCTTCGCCGACGCCGTACGCGACCGGGTGGGCCCCTCCCGTACGGTCCACGCCACCGTCCAGACCAACGGCACCCTGCTCACCGAGCGCGCGGTCGCCACCCTCGCCCGGCACTCCGTACGGATCGGCATCAGCCTCGACGGCGGGCTGCCCGCGCACAACACCCTGCGCACCGACCACACGGGGCGCCCGTCCTTCGCCGCCGCCGCGCGGGGGGCCAGGCTGCTCGCCGAACGCCGCCCGGAGTCGTACGCGGGCCTCCTCACCGTCGTCGACCCGCGCACCGACCCCGTCGAGCTGTACGAATCGCTGCTGGAGCTGCGCCCGCCCGCGCTCGATCTGCTGCTGCCGCACGGCAACTGGACCAGCCCGCCGCCCGGACTGCCCGGAGCCGGACCCGGACCCGGAGCCGGAGCGGGAGCGGGAGCCGGGGACGCGGACGCGCCGTCCGGGCGGCCCGGCCACGGGGATCCCGGCCGCGCGACCCCGTACGGCGACTGGCTGACCGCCGTCTTCGACCGCTGGTGGGGGGCCGGCCGGCGGGAGACCCGGGTGCGGCTCTTCGAGGAGTGCCTGGCGCTGCTGCTCGGGCTGCCGGGCGCCACCGAGTCCCTCGGGCTCGACCCGGTCAACGCGGTCGTCGTCGAGACGGACGGGGCGATCGAGCAGGTCGACTCCCTCAAGTCCGCCTACGACACGGCCGCCGCGACCGGGCTCGACATACGGAACCACTCCTTCGACGACGCCCTGCGCCACCCCGGGGTCGCCGCCCGGCAGGCCGGCGCCGCCGCCCTGGCCGCCGCGTGCCGGGCCTGCCCGCTGCTCACGGTCTGCGGCGGCGGCCACTACGCCCACCGCTACCGCGCGGGGCACGGCTTCACCCAGCGCTCCGTCTACTGCGCCGACCTGGAGCGGCTGATCCGCCATGTCGCCGCCCGGCTCACCGAGGCCACCGCGTCCTCCTCCGCCGCCGCGTCCGCCCACGCCGCCCCCCGGGCCCTCCGGTGAGCCCCGTTCCCGAGGGGGCCCTGCGCGAACTCGGCCGCACCGAAGGCGGCGCCGAGGCGCTGCGGCTGCTCGTGCGCGACCAGCACACACGCCGGCTCGTCCTGCTGCGGGCCCTGCTCGACGCGGCGGCCGACGCCCCGCCCGCGCGCCGCCCGCCCGCCGCGCTCGCCCGGCTGCGCGACGACTGGGCGCTGCTGGAGGCCGCCGAACGGGCCGACCGGGCCGCCGTACGGACCGTGCTGCTCTACCCGCTGGCCGGCCCCTGGGCGCAGCGCTGTCTGCACGGACTGACCACCGGGGGACCCGACGCCGACGGCAGCCCCGAACTCCGCGCCGATCTCGACCACTTCGGCGCCCTCGCCGCCGCCGCCGCGATCCGTGCCCGACTGCCCTTCACCGGCCGTTTCACCGGCCGCGGCGGTGTGCTCGTGCTGCCCACCCTGGGCGCCCTGCGCACCGGCCGGGACGATCCCGTGCCTGTCGATGTCACCCTGCGCGGCACGGAGTTGACCCTGCGCCAGGCGGACGCGGCGCCCGTCACGGTACGCCTGGATGCCGAGAGCGCCCACACCGCCGTGGACGCTCCCGGCGCCGCCCGGAGCGGGGACCCGCGCTGGCTGCCCGTCCTCGCGCTGCCCCCGGTACGGCCCGGGGCCGCCCCCGTGCCGCTGGACGACATCGACCCGTACCGCACCGCGGGCACCGGTGCGGCGCGGCACGGGCTCTCCGCCGTCACCCGCCTCGACGCGCGGCACCGTACGGCGTGGGCACACTCCTGGGCCGAGGTGGAGCCGCTGCTGCGGACCGGCGGCCCGCACCGCGCCGAGGAGACCGCCACCCTGCTGCACTGCCTCGTACCGCTCGCGCCCCCGCCCGGATCCACCCCCGGCGGGGGCGGCCCGGCGCAGTGCAGCGGCACCCGCCGCGAGGCGTTCGGCGCGGTCCTCACCAGCCGCCCCGCCACCGCCGCCTCCTTCGCCTCGACGCTCGTGCACGAGCTCCAGCACACCAAACTCGCCGCGCTCGCCGCCCTCACGCCGCTCCACCACGAGGACGCCGCGCCCCGGCACTTCGCGCCCTGGCGCTCCGACCCCCGCCCCTTCGACGGGCTGCTCCAGGGCGCGTACTCGCACATCGCCCTCGCCGACTACTGGCAGCGCCTCGCCCTCGCCGCGGAGCGCCTCGCCGTCCGCGACCAGGCGTGGGCCGAACACGCGCGCACCCGCGAACAGGTCGGCGCGGTGCTGCCCGTACTCGCCGGCTCCGGGGCGCTCACCGGGGAGGGCCGGGTCCTCGTCAACGAGATGATCGCGGTGTACCACCGGCTGGCCGACCACCCGCCGCCACCGGGACACCGCGCGCGGGCCGCCTCCTACGTCCGTACGGCACGGATGATCTGGCGCCAAAGGAACGCAACGTGAAGCGGCGCGCACAAGGATGGATCCGAGCCGGTCCGGGGTATGTTAAAAGGGCGTATGACGATGCAGGGAGACGGTCGAATGCCCGGAGCGCGTAAGTCAGTTGGAGCAACCGGGCCCCGGTCGGTCACGATCAGCTTCGCCGGGTACAACCGCCCCTGGGCGGCCTGGATCGGCGACCGTCTCGAACGGCGCGGACTCTCCGTCTCCTACCAGCGGTGGGACCCGCCGGACGACATGACACTGACGGAGTGCCTGCGCGACCTCCTGCTCGCCCCGGGCCCCGTCCTCGTGGTCGTCAGCCAGTGGTACTTCCAGCTCGGCCCGCGCGGCCACGACGAGTGGAACAGCGCCCTGCGCGAGGTCGTCGCCGCCGAGCGGGAGCGGTTCTTCGGCGTCTCCGTCACCAACGAGGCGGAGAAACTGCCCAGCGCCGCCGCCGTCTTCGCCGCCGTCGGCCTGGACACCGTCGGCGAGCAGGAGGCCGAGCGGCGGCTGCTGACCCAGCTCGGGCTCTCCACCGAGGCGCCGCGCGAGCGCGAGCCCGACGGCCCCCGGCGCGGCCCCCGTTACCCCGGCGAGTCGCCCGACATCTGGGACGGCGTGCCCCGCCGCAACACCCGCTTCACCGGCCGCGAGCCGCTGCTCGACGCCGCCCACCACGCGCTCCAACAGGCCGCCAGGGGCGCCGGGGTGGTCACCCTGCACGGCATGTCCGGCGTCGGCAAGACCCAGCTCGCCGCCGAGTACGCGCATCGCTTCGGCGCGGAGTACGACGTGGTGTGGTGGGTCTCCGCCGACAAGCGCGTCAGCTGCCGCCAGCGACTCGCCGCGCTCGCCCCGGCGCTCGGCCTGTCCACCGGTGTGGAGTACGGCGAGCGGCTGCGCGCCGCCCGGGACGCGCTGCGCCGCGGCGACCCGTACAGCCGCTGGCTGCTCATCCTGGACGGCGCCGACGAACCGGACCAGATCTGGGACCTCGTACCGAGCGGACCCGGCCATGTGCTGATCACCGCGCGCAACCCGGAATGGGGCGAGCACAACAGCTCCCTGCTGGAGGTCCGCGTCTATGACCGGGTCGAGTCGGTGGCGTTCGTCCGCCGCCGCGCCCCGCGCCTCACCTACGACGAGGCCGACCGGCTCGCGCACGCGCTGGAGGACCTGCCGCTGCTGCTCGACCAGACGGCCGGCTGGCTCAACGACTCCGACATGTCCGTCGACGCCTACATCGACCTGCTCAAGGACGGTGTCGACCAGGACGTCGTCCGGATCTCCAGCGACTTCCCGCTCGCCTTCCAGACCGGCTGGTCGATACTGCTCAACAAACTCCGCGAGACCGTCCCCGAATCGGTCGACCTGCTCCGCCTGTGCACCTTCTTCGCGCCGGGCGCCATCCCCGTACGGCTGGTGCGCGACCTGCCGCCGGAGACCCTTCCGGAGAAGCTGCGCGGGCTCGTCGACGACCCGGTGCGCTGGGCGCGCGCCATCAACAAGCTGCGGCAGTACGCGGTCGTCCGGGCCGCCGGGGTCGGCGAGCGCGAGGTCCACGACGCGGTCAACGAGACCTCGCCCGCGGGCGCGGCGGGCGACTCGCTCTACATGCACCGCATGGTCCACCAGATCGTCCACCTGGACATGCCCTCCCAGGACCACGCGGAGTTCATCGAGGTGGTCCGCCGCGCGCTCGTCGAGGCGGACCCCGGGCGGCCCACCGACACCCGCCTGTGGCCCCGGTACGCGGAGATCACCCCGCACCTCAAGTGGGCCGACGTGCTGAAGAGCACCGACCCCGCGATGCACACCCTGGTCCTCAACTGCCTGCGCTACATGTACCTTTCGGGCGAGTACCGGGCGGGCATCAACCTCGGCAGGCGCGCCCTGGACACCTGGCGGCGGCTCCTCGGCGAGACCCACCCGAGGATCTGGGACCTCAGCTACCACTACGCCAACCTGCTGCGCGCCGTCGGCGACTACGCCGGTACGGAGGCGATCGAGCGCGCCGCCGTGGAACACCTCCGCGAGGAGCGCGGCGAACAGGACCTGGAGCATCTGCGGGCGGCCGGCGGACTCGCCGCCGACCTGCGCGGTCTCGGCCGGTACGAGGAGGCGTACGAGATCTCCCGGGGCCTCCTCGCCTCGTTCCGCGAACTCCTCGGCGAGCAGGACTCCCGCACCCTCAACGCCCAGAACAACCTGGCCATCTCGCTGCGGCTGCTGGGCCGGTACGAGGACTCCCTGGACCTCAACCGGCGCACCCTGGACGCCCGCAGGCAACTGCTCAGGCCGCGCCACAGCTGGACCCTCTACTCCGAGATCAACTACGCGACGGACCTCAGGCTCCTCGGCCGCTACAGCGAGGCCGAGTCGATCCAGTCGCAGAGCACACGCGTCCACCGGACGGTCCTCGGCCGGGACAACCCGCAGACCCTGCGCGCCGAGTTCAACCTGGCCCTGTGCCTGTACCGGTCGGGTGAACGGGGCCGGGCCGGGGCGCTGTTCACCCAGGTCCTGGAGAGCTGCGAACGCGTCCTCGGCGAACGGGACCCGCTGACCATGATGTTCGCGGCCGGCCAGAGCTGCTTCGCCCGCGAGCACGGCGACATCGACCGGGCCAGGGACATAAGCGAGCGCGTCATCGACGGTTATGTGACGATGCTGGGCGAGGGCCACCCGTACGTCGCGGGCACCCGATCCAACCACGCGCTGATCCTGCGCAACGTCGGCGAACGCGACCAGGCCCTCGACGTCACCGAGAACGCGCTCACCGACATGTCGGGCGCCGTCGGCGAGACCCACCCCTGGACGCTGGGGTGCGCCATCAACACGGCGGCCCTGCGCAACATCACCGGCGACGCGGAGAACGCGGCGACGCTCACCGGCGAGACCGTCGTCCGGGCCACCGAAACCCTCGGCCGTACCCACCCGTTGACCCTCTCGGCCCGGATCGCGCACGCCGCGGACCTGCGCGGGCTGCGGGACGCGCAGCGCGCCGAGAAGGTCGAACAGGAGGCACTGGACGACCTGGTGGCCACCCTGGGCGCGCAGCACGTCCACACGGTCGCGGCCCGCTCCCGCAACCGCCCGTACTGGGACTTCGAGCCGCCGCTGACCTGACGCGCGGCCCCCGCCGCCGGGAACGGGAACGGCGGCGGGCAGGGACGGCCGACGGGGAGGTGGCGAGCGTCAACGGGTCCCGCGCGGGTGAGGGCCGCGGCGTACGCCCAGGGGAGATGTCTGTGGTTCTGGAGTGGGAGTGACCGGAGTTCCTGTCCTCGCGGCGGACGGCGCGACGGTCACGCTGGGCGACACCACGCTGCTCGCGCCCACGACGTTCTCGGTGCTGCCGGGCGAGTTCTGGTGTGTCACCGGCGGCAACGGCTCGGGGAAGACCACTCTGCTCCGTGCCTTCCTGGGCAGCCGGCGCCTGACGGCCGGTTCGTGTGCGGTGAGGGGCGAACCCGCCAACCTGGCAAAGCCTCTGCAGCGACGTCTGGTGGCTTCGCTGGTCGAACCGATTCCCGTCGCCCGTGACATGACGCTGCGCGAGCAGGTGACACTGGTCGCCGCCTCCTGGTACGGCAACGCCCCGAAAGCCACCGACCGCGCGGAACAGGTCATCGAGCGGTGGGGACTGTCCTCGCTGGGTGAACGGTTTCCCCATCAGGTTTCGTCCGGACAGCTGCAACTCTTCAGCCTCGCACTGACTTTCGTCCGTCCCGCCGATGCCGTCCTCCTCGACGAACCCGAGCGGCACCTCGACAGCCACCGGGTCGAACTGGTGGCCGCACTGCTCGCCGAGCGGGCGGAGGAGGGCACGGCGTTCCTGGTCGCCACCCACGAGACCGCTCTGGTGGAGGCGTGCCACGGCCGGGTGGAGCTGGGATGACGACGGACACCCTCGCGGTCCCCGACGCCGATGCCCGGATCCGCGTCCACGCCGTACGGCAGCGGTACGCCGGCCGCGGCGGCCGTGCCACGGTGCGTGGCCGCGCGTTCACCGTCTACCTCGTCGCTCTGTTCTCCGTCTTCTACCTGGTGCCGGTCGTCCACGCCGCGAGCACGTCGCCGGCGTTCATCTCCGTGGGGTCCCTCGCCGGGGCGACGCCCGTGGCCTGCACGCTCGCGGTGGCGGCCTGCTGGGGTGCCCAACTGGCCGGCCGGTTCCGGGGACCGCTGGTGATCCAGCCCTTCCTGCTGCACGTGTTCATGTCCACGGACCTGTCCCCGACCTGGTACCTCGGCACGATCGCCCGGCGCCGACTGGCCTACGCGGGCACGGCCACGCTGGGGACGGCGTGCACGGCGGCGTACCTGGCGACCGACCTGTTCGATCACCTCGACACCGCGCTGCCGGGGCTCGCCGTCGGGGTGGGGCTCACCGCCGTCGCGGCGGTGGGCTGGCTGTGGGGCCAGGTCCGAGCGGTGCCGGACAACCTCGTGCTCGCCTCCGCCGCAGGCGCCGGGGCACTTGTCGTGACAGCGATGAGCCGAATGGCTCCGGACGGCGGGGTCGGCCTGTGGCTCCTCGCCGGAGTGCTGGCGACTACGGCCGCGCCCCTCGGACGGGCTGCGTTCCGCTCGATCCGGACGGTCGACCTCGCCGGACTCGCACGCGAGTCGGCACGCGCCTCCCAGGCTCAGACGTATGCGTTGACGGGTACGCTTCACCACGCGCTCGACCTGTACCGGCCGGAGCCGCGCGGGCTCACCACGGCTCTGATCCGTTCGGACGGACGTCTTCGCGGGTATCTCGCTCAGGGGGCGATTCGAGCGCTTCGAACGCCCGGTCGCGCGATTGCCGCTGTTCTGCTCCTGCTGATCGGTGGTGCCGTGCTGACGCTCGGGGTGACCGGGTCGCCAGGCAGCCTGACGTTCTGGTTGTGGGTGGCTGGATCGGTCCTCGTGTATCTGGGTTCCGGGTGGGTGAGCGAGACGTGGCGCGGCCTGCGCGACGAGTTGGCCCTGGCTCCGCTGTTCGGTGAGTGGTGGGGTGGGATGCTTGCCCGCACGCTGGCCTGGCCTGTTGTCGCCGTAGTGGTCGGAGCATGCCTGGGAGGCGGCCTTGCGGTCACGATCCAGTGGCCACTTCTCGGCGGACGCCTGGTGAACACGGTGCTGCTCGTCTCAGGGTCGGTGGTGCTGGTGCTCGGTGCCAGGTTCCTGCGTGAGATGAAGCTGCATCTGCCGCTCGGACTGCTTCTCCCGGTCATCACGCCACTCGGTGACCTCTCCGGGCTCCTTCTCGTGGCCTGGCAGTTCGACGGAGTCGTCGCCGTGGTGATCGGCATCGCCATGATGAACGCGTTCCCGTCCGCGCTCGGAGCGACTGCGCTTGCGATCGGCATGGCCGCCTGCTGCGTCTGGATGGGGCTGCGCCGGACCGAATGGGCGCACCGGGGAGTGCTCTCCCGCCTCCGTCCACTCGCTGAAAGACCTGCGGGGTGACCTGGGACGCGGTCTGCTTGTCCACTCCATGGAGCGGTACGTTATTAGGTACCACTCCATGGAAGGGTCGGGTCGTGTCGATAACTGCGAGCGAAGCCCGCAAGGCTCTGTTCCCGCTGATCAAGAAGGTCAACGACGATCACGAGGCCATCGAGATCGTCTCCAAACACGGCAACGCCGTGCTCGTCTCGGCCGAGGATTACGCGGCGCTGCGTGAGGGTTCGTACCTGCTCCGCTCTCCAGCAAATGCGCGACGGTTGCTCAAGGCTTACGAGAACGCGCTGGCTCACATCAATGTGTCGGAGCGCGAGCTGATCGATCCGGATGCGCCGGACCTGGCTGCGGGTGCCGAGTGAGGCTTGTCTTCGAGGATCAGGGCTGGGAGGACTACATGTCCTGGCTCAAGAACGACCGCAAGATGCTTGCCCGGATCAACAAGCTCATCGAGGACGTCAAGCGGGATCCCTTCACGGGGATCGGCAAGCCTGAGCCGCTCAAGGATCACTTGCCCGGGGCGTGGTCGCGGCGCATCGACGACGAGCACCGGCTCGTGTACCTGGTCGCGGACAAGGTGATCGTGATCCTCGCGGCTCGCTACCACTACTCGTAAGGGCCCTGACCTGCGGAAACGCGGGGCATGGCACTCTACTGATCCCTGAAACAGCCTCACCACGGCGGAGGGCCCGGCCCCGCGGTCGGTTGCCGCGGGGCCGGGCCCTTGATCCGTACAGCATCTGTACAACAGGTGAGCGAGTGCTCAGGCGTCGAAGACCTCGTTGACGAGCTGGGCCTGCTCCGCCTGGTGGCGCTTGGCCGAGCCGACCGCCGGGGACGAGGAGTGCGGGCGCGAGATGCGCCGCAGTCGTTCGGCGCCCGGGATGTCGGCGCCGACCGCCAGGTCCAGGTGGTCGATCAGGTTGAGCGCGATGAACGGCCAGGCACCCTGGTTCGCCGGCTCCTCCTGCGCCCACAGGTACTTCTCGGCGTTCGGGAACTTGGCGATCTCGGCCTGGAGTTCCGCGCCCGGCAGCGGGTACAGCCGCTCCAGGCGAAGGATCGCGGTGTCCGTGACGCCGCGCTTCTTCCGCTCGGCGTCCAGGTCGTAGTAGACCTTGCCGGAGCAGAAGACGACCTTGCGGACCGCGTCCGGCTCGACACTGCTGTCGCCGATCACCGGGCGGAAGCCGCCGGTGGTGAACTCCTCCGCCGAGGACGCCGCCGCCTTCAGACGCAGCATCGACTTCGGGGTGAAGACGACGAGCGGCTTGTGGTGCGGGTTGTGGACCTGCCAGCGCAGCAGGTGGAAGTAGTTCGACGGCAGCGTCGGCATGGCGATCGTCATGTTGTTCTGCGCGCACATCTGGAGCAGGCGCTCGGGGCGGGCGGACGAGTGGTCCGGGCCCTGGCCCTCGTAGCCGTGCGGCAGCAGCAGCGTGACGCCGGAGGTCTGGCCCCACTTCTGCTCGGCGGACGAGATGAACTCGTCCACGATGGTCTGCGCGCCGTTGACGAAGTCACCGAACTGCGCCTCCCACATGACCAGCGCGTCCGGCCTGGCCAGGGAGTAGCCGTACTCGAAGCCCATCGCCGCGTACTCGCTGAGCAGCGAGTCGTAGACGTTGTAGCGGGCCTGCTCGGCGGTCAGGTACTGGAGCGGGGTGTAGTCCTCGCCGGTGCCCTGGTCGACCAGGACCGCGTGGCGCTGGCCGAACGTGCCGCGGCGGGTGTCCTGGCCCGAGAGGCGGACCGGCGTGCCCTCCATCAGCAGCGAGCCGATGGCCAGGGTCTCGCCCATGCCCCAGTCGATCGTGCCGTCCTCCACCGAGGCCGCGCGGCGCTGCATCTGCGGCATCAGGCGCGGGTGGACGGTGACGGTGTCCGGGATGTTGACCTGCGACTCGGCGATCCGCTTGACGACCTCCTGGGAGACCGCGGTCTCCACGGCCACCGGGAACTCCGCCTGCGCGTCCGGGACCTGGACGGGCCCGGCGTGCGAGGTGGCCTCGCGGACCTCCGCGAAGACCTTCTCCAGCTGGCCCTGGAAGTCCTGGAGCGCCTGCTCCGCCTCTTCCAGCGTGATGTCGCCGCGGCCGATCAGCGACTCGGTGTAGAGCTTGCGCACCGAGCGCTTCTTGTCGATCAGGCGGACCATCTGCGGGTTGGTGAACTGCGGGTTGTCGCCCTCGTTGTGGCCGCGGCGGCGGTAGCAGATCAGGTCGATGACGACGTCCTTGTTGAACGTCTGGCGGAACTCGAAGGCGAGCCGTCCGACGCGGACGACGGCCTCCGGGTCGTCACCGTTCACGTGGATGATCGGCGCCTCGATCATGCGGGCCACGTCCGTCGCGTACATCGACGAGCGCGAGGACTCCGGGGCGGCGGTGAAGCCGACCTGGTTGTTGATCACGACGTGGACCGTGCCGCCGGTGCGGTAGCCGCGCAGCTGCGACATGTTGAGCGTCTCGGCGACGACGCCCTGGCCCGCGAAGGCCGCGTCGCCGTGGAGCGCGAGCGGCAGGACCGTGAAGTCCGTACCGGCCTTGTTGATGATGTCCTGCTTGGCGCGGGCGATGCCCTCCAGGATCGGGTCGACCGCCTCCAGGTGCGAGGGGTTCGCGGCCAGCGAGACCTTGATCTGCTCGCCGTCCAGACCGGTGAAGGTGCCCTCGGCGCCCAGGTGGTACTTGACGTCGCCGGAGCCGTGCATCGACTTCGGGTCGAGGTTGCCCTCGAACTCCCGGAAGATCTGCGCGTACGACTTGCCGACGATGTTCGCGAGGACGTTGAGCCGGCCGCGGTGGGCCATGCCGATGACGACCTCGTCGAGGCGGGACTCGGCGGCCGAGTCGATGATCGCGTCGAGCAGCGGGATGACGGACTCGCCGCCCTCCAGCGAGAACCGCTTCTGACCGACGTACTTCGTCTGGAGGAACGTCTCGAACGCCTCGGCCGCGTTGAGCCGGCGCAGGATCCGCAGCTGCTCCTCGCGCTCCGGCTTGGAGTGCGCGCCGCGCTCGATCCGGTCCTGGAGCCACTTGCGCTGCTTCGGGTCCTGGATGTGCATGAACTCGATGCCGGTGGTGCGGCAGTACGAGTCGCGCAGCACGCCGAGGATGTCGCGGAGCTTCATCATCGACTTGCCCGCGAAACCGCCGACGGCGAACTCGCGCTCCAGGTCCCACAGCGTCAGCCCGTGCTCGGTGATGTCGAGGTCGGGGTGCTTGCGCTGGAGGTAGTCCAACGGGTCCGTGTCGGCCATGACATGGCCGCGGACGCGGTAGGAGTGGATCAGCTCGAAGACCCGGGCGGGCTTCGTGACGTCCTCGTCGTGCGAGGCGTCGATGTCCTTGAGCCAGCGGACCGGCTCGTACGGGATGCGCAGCGCCTGGAAGATCTCGTCGTAGAAGTCGTTCTCGCCGAGGAGGAGCTGGCTGACGATCCGCAGGAACTCGCCGGAGGCGGCGCCCTGGATGACGCGGTGGTCGTACGTCGAGGTCAGGGTCATGACCTTGGAGATGCCCAGCTTGTTCAGGGTGTCCTGCGACGTGCCCTGGAACTCGGCCGGGTAGTCCATCGAACCGACGCCCATGATGACCGACTGACCGGGCATCAGACGCGGCACGGAGTGCACCGTGCCGAGGCCGCCCGGGTTGGTCAGCGAGACGGTGACGCCGGTGAAGTCGTCCATCGTCAGCTTGTTGTTGCGGGCGCGGCGGACGATGTCCTCGTACGCCTGCCAGAACTCGAAGAAGTTGAGCGTCTCGGCCTTCTTGATGCCGGCGACGACGAGCTGGCGGTCCCCGTTGGGCTTCACCAGGTCGATGGCGAGACCGAAGTTGACGTGCTCGGGCTTGACCAGCGTCGGCTTGCCGTCGCGCTCCGCGAAGGAGTAGTTCATCGACGGCATGGCCTTGATGGCCTGCACCATCGCGTACCCGATGAGGTGCGTGAAGGAGATCTTGCCGCCGCGCGCGCGCTTCAGGTGGTTGTTGATGACGATGCGGTTGTCGAAGAGCAGCTTCACCGGGACGGCGCGCACGGAGGTGGCCGTGGGCAGCTCCAGCGAGGCGTTCATGTTCTTCGCGACGGCGGCCGACGGGCCGCGCAGCGTCACGTACTCGGGGCCCGCGGGCGCCTCGGTGGCCGGAGCCGCCTTGGCCGGGGCCGGCTGCGCGGGCGCCGCGGCGGGCTTCGCGGGCGCCGGGGCGGGGGCTGCCTTCGCCGGTGCGGCGGCCGGTGCGGCGGGGGCCTGGGCCGGAGCGGCGGCCGGGGCCTGCGCCGCGGGCTTCGCCGGCGCGGCGGGCGCGACCGGGGCGGCGGGCGCTGCCTTCGCGGCCGGTGCTGCCTGCGCGGGCGCCGGCGCGGTGGCCGCGGAGCCCGGGGCCGCGGTCCCCGCGGCCTCCTCGGACCTGCCCGCCGTGCCGGGCGTGCCCGGCTTGTAGTCGGCGAAGAAGTCCCACCAGGCACGGTCGACCGAATTCGGATCCTGGAGGTACTGCTGGTAGATCTCGTCGACAAGCCACTCATTGGCTCCGAAGGCGGCGGCAGGGTTGGTGCCCTGGCCCGCTTCGTCGGTCGAGATGCTCGCGTTACTGGGGGACTGAGACGACACGGCGTGAACCGCCCTCTTCCGCTTCACAAGGTGATGGACAGCGGGAATCAAGGCTACGCCTACCTGGCCGTAACGTGCAGGCCAGGCGTGCCATCGTCGTGCACGTCACATCCGACGACGGGTTTCGGCGTATGAAATGGCGGGAAACTAGCCAGGTTCCGCAATGCCAGGGGCATGTGACCGAACACATCACTTATCGGCCACACCCCAGCCACCGCCGGTCCACGGCCCTGAAGCCCGCGCGTCCCCGACTCCGTACCCGGAGATCATGCGCTTTCTCTTCGAACTCTACGTCAAACGTGTGCCCGGGGTACGCCCGGGAGAGTGACTCGGATCAGACAGCCACGTGCTGATTCGGCCACTCCTATCCGCCCGCCGTGCAGATCGACCGCCCAGCGGGCGATCGCCAGGCCGAGCCCCGTGCCGCCGTCGCTGCCTGGGCCGTGCGGGGAGGGGACCGTGCCCCGGTTGAAGCGCTCGAAGACCTTGTGGCGCTCCGGCTCGGGGATGCCGGGTCCCTCGTCCTGGACCTCCAGGTCCAGCGATTCGGGCGTCTCGCCGCGCCGCGCGCGCACCGTGACCCGGCCGTGCGGCGGGCTGTGCTTGACCGCGTTGTCGATGAGGTTGGCGACGACCTGGTGCAGCCGCTCCGCGTCCGCGTGCGCGGTCAGCTCCGGGGGCGAGACGTCGAGATGCAGATGGACATCGCTACGGGTGTTGTTCCCGGAGGCGGACCCGGCGACGGAGCCGCGCTGCGAGGACGCCAGATTGGACTCCTTGAGCACGCCCGAGAGGTACGGCCACACCTCGAAGCGCCGCGCGCGCAGCGGTACGACCCCGTTGTCGAGCCGGGAGAGGTCGAGCAGTGTCTCCGTCAGCCGCCCCAGCCGCTCGGTCTGCCGCAGCGCCGTCAGCATCGTCTCCGGATCGGCGGCGGACACCCCGTCCACCACGTTCTCCAGTACGGCGCGCAGGGCCGCGATGGGCGTGCGCAGCTCGTGCGAGACGTTGGCGATCAGCTCCTTGCGGTGCCGGTCCTCGGCCTCCAGGTCATCGGCCATCCGGTTGATCGTGGAGGCGAGATCGCCCAGCTCGTCCCGGCGGTCGGCACGGACCCGGCGCGTGTAGTCGCCGTGCGAGATGCCCTTGGCGACGGTGTTCATCTCGTCCAGCGGCGCGGTCAGCCCGTGCGCCACGAACTGGGTGATCAGCAGCGTCGCGATCATCGAGAAGACGGTGATGAAGCGCAGCTCGGTCTCCGTGCGCGACGCCACGATCAGCAGACCGGTGGTGATCAGGACGGAGACGACGACCAGGGTGACCAGCTTGGACTTGATCGAGAAGAGCGGCCAGGACCCGTCGGTCGCCCCGAACCTCCGCAGCGCCGTCAGGCGCGTCCGGCCGGGACCCCGACCCGGACCCCGGCCCGGACGCGGGCGCGGACCGGGACGCGGACCCTGGCGCGCGCCGGCCGGAGAGCGCCGGCGACCGTCGCGTCCGGCACCGTGATGGCCGTCGCCGCCGTCACTCCCGCTGCCGTCATTCCCGCTGCCGTCATTCCCACTGTCGCCGATCCGGTCCACCGCGTCCCCCGGCAGGGTCATGGTGCCGGGGTCTCCAGGGCGTAGCCCACGCCGTGGACGGTTCGGATCCGCTCGGCGCCGATCTTCCGGCGCAGCGCCTTGATGTGGCTGTCGACCGTACGGGTGCCCGAGGCGTCCGCCCAGTCCCACACCTCGGCGAGCAACTGCTCCCGGGAGAGCACCGCGCGCGGGGTGTTCGCCAGGCAGACCAGCAGGTCGAACTCGGTGGGCGTCAGGTGCACGTCATCACCACGCACCCGTACCCGGCGCTGCGCGTGGTCGATCTCCAGCTCGCCCAGGCGCAGGATGCCGCTGCGCGGCGTCACCGCGGCGAGCGCCGCCCGCTCCACCCGGCGCAGCAGCACGTGCACCCGCGCCGCCAGCTCCCGCATGGAGAACGGCTTGGTCATGTAGTCGTCCGCGCCGACGCCGAGCCCGACCAGCATGTCGGTCTCGTCGTCCCGCGCCGTCAGCATCAGCACCGGCACCGGGCGCTGCGCCTGTACGCGGCGGCAGACCTCCAGGCCGTCGAAGCCGGGCAGCATGATGTCGAGGACCATCAGGTCCGGCTGCCACGCCTCGGCCGCGTCCACCGCCGCGGGCCCGTCCACCGCCGTCTGCACGAGGAAGCCCTCGGCCCGCAGCCGGGCGGCGATGGCGTCGACGATCGTCGCGTCGTCCTCGACGACGAGGACCCGCCGCTGGGCGCCGGGCGTCGCCGCGACTCCGTTGTGGCTGGTGTGTGTCTGCTCCATCGCCCCGCCCCTGGTACGCGTTCCGCGATCCTTGATCCGCGATCTGTGCATGAAGTATGCACATCCGTGTGTGGGGAGCAGCGTAGAGGCAGCGGGAGGGTTCCGGCTACGCAGTGCGAACAGCGAGATGGACCACGTCGGGTACGCCTCGGGCAACTTGGATCTCTTCCTCCCTTACCCCGGTGAATCCGGCATTCCGCAACGCTTCACCGAATCTCGGAGAGGGGTTCGCCGACCATACGGCGAGGACGCCGCCCGGCTTCAACCGCCTGTGGCACGCGGCGAGTCCGGCCGGCGAATAGAGGTTCTCGTTGTCCTCCGTGACGGTCCACTCGGGGCCGTTGTCGATGTCCAGACAAAGCGCGTCGTAACGCTCCGTGGTCGCTTGTACGTACTTCACAAGATCGGTGTGATGGATCACAACGCGCGGATCGGCGAGCGCTCCGCCCGAAATGCGCGTAAGGGGGCCGTCCCGGTGCCAGTCGATGACGGCCTGCTCGCGCTCGACGACGGCGATGGCTCCCCAGCGCGGATCGGCGGCGGCGTGCGCGAGGGAGAACCCGACGCCGAGACCGCCGATGAGCACGGAGGGCCGCCGCTCGCTTCCGGTTCCGGAGTCTTCCGGGCCGGGCGAGGCGTAAGCGCTATGAGCGGCGAAAGCGCTGTAAGCGGCATCGACGAGCAGTCGCTCCGAACGGCCGTCCGACGTGTCCATCAGGAAGCAGCCGTTGGAGATGATCTCCAGCTCCTCGCCCCGCCGCCGCAGGACGACCTCCCCGTAGGGGCTCTCGCGTCGGTCGAGCGTGACGGGACCGGAATCCGGGTCGGGTACGGACATGCTGAGCGTCTCCCTCGGCCGGCGGATGGTACTCACATCCTGGTCGCGAGGGGTGGGCCAGGACAATCCGGTTTACGGCGGCGGGGCGGGGCGGTCAGGCGCGCCGCCGTCAGTGATCCTCCCGGCGGGCCCCGCGCCACACGTACACCCCGGCGCCGCATCCGTACGCCACCACCGCCGCCGCCCACGCCCAGGCCTGCGGCCCCGGCTGGAGCGGCCAGGCCCACAGCGCGGCGGCGCCGCCCGGCGCTCGGGGCGCCGCGAGGTAGACCGCGCTCGTGTACGCCGTCATCGGCAGCCAGCTCAGCCGCGCCCCCAGCAGCGCGGCGGCGCCCGCAGTGACCCCGACGGCGCCGAGCAGGTTCCGTACGGCCGCGGGTCCCCCGAACGCCTCCGGGTGGCCGGGGACGCCGAGGGCGAGCAGTGCCGCGGCGAGCGCCGTGAGGCCGAGCAGCACGGCCAGCCGCCGGGGCCACCAGGGGCGTACGGCCGTGCGGTCCAACTCGTCGCTGTACGTGTACATGCCGGTTCCGATGGCCGCCGAGGCGAGCAGCGGCGCGAGCACCACCACCGGGACTCGGGCCGAATGGTCGAATCCGGGCTGCGCCTGGAGCCACCATGCGGCCCACGCGGCGGCGAGCGCGACACCGGCGAGCGCGCCGAGGGTGGCGGGCATGGCGCGCGACCGGGCGTACAGCGTGAGCGGCGTTCGGGTCTTTTGCGCGGGGGGATTCATGGAACGGGCACCTCGGATCATGGGACGGGCACCTGGTCGGCCCGGCAGAGATCGGCGGCCATATAGAGCGTGAGGTAGGCGCGGCTCTCCGCCCGGTCCATGGCGCTCAGCCGCCGCAGATGGACCTCGCTTCCGGGCAGCGGGATGTTGGTGTCCGGGTGCGGCGCGAGCCACTGCCGGACGGCGTCGTTGACCGCGGCGGCCCGCCGGGCGGCCGGAGTGTCGAAGTCGGTGCCCGAGCAGTCCTGCGAGAAGAGATAACCGACGGCCCAGTTGGCGTAGTAGGCCGGATCGGGGATCTCGCCGCGCTCGGAGAGCCTGAAGGGACTGGGAAGTTGCCATTCCCCGGGGCCGGGCGCGCGGGGGCCGTCGATCCAGCGGACCGGCGCGCCGGGGACGCCGCGCAGCTTGGCGTTGAGGTCGGCGAGCGCGGCCGACACCGACGGCAGCAGCTTCCGGTCGACGGCGGTGACGCACACCCTCGGGGTGCCGTCGTCGCAGACCAGCCGGGCCGCCGCCGGGTCGGGGCGCCACAGCCCGTCGCCGGTCTGCGTCAGCACCACGGCTGCGGCGCAGGCGGCCGTGAGCGGCAGCAGCGCGCTGGTACGGCGCCGGGCGGCGTACGCGAGCAGCGCCGCCCCGGCGAGCCCGGCGGTCCACACCATCGAGGCGGGCCCGAACCACCACACCGGCCGGTCCCAGAAGTACCAGTGCTGGTAGGCCGGGCCGAGCCAGCGGGCCGGGGAGTCCGCGTACGCGGGTATGCCGAGCCCGATATAGGTGACGGCGGCGAGCAGTGGCGCTGCCAGTCGCCAGCGGATCAGCCGGCCGGCCACGAAACCGAGCACCCCGAGCGCCGCCATGGCCACGGCGTCGGCGGCGGTCTGCGACAGGAACGGCCGGCCGCCACCGGTGTACGGCCAGGTCGCCAGGGCACACCCCGCCGCGGCGAGGAGATACCCGGCGGGCGGCCACACCGCGGCGGGCGCCACGGCGAGCAGCGTCCGGCGCAGCGGGGCGCGGGGGAGCGAGGCGAGCAGGTCCCCGGTGGCCCGCCGCCGCTCCCGCCCGCCCTGCCAGCAGCCGACGGCGACGGCGAGCGGCCCGCAGATCAGCAGCATGACGCGTAGCAGGCCGGTGGTCTCCGTCCAGCGGCCCATCCACTGGGGCGACTTGCCGTACATCGTCACCCAGCAGACGACCACCACGGCACCCGCGGACCAGGGCCCGACGCCGCGCCGCAACTCGGTCCCCAGGACGCCACGGGTCCGGCGGTGCGGGGGCGGGATGGTGGGCGGTACGAGGGCGCCGGGATCGCCGGTCTTGGCGGAATCGGCGGCGGCCACGGCGGTTATCGTGGCCGTGGCGGCGGAGGTGGTCACAGGTCGGGTGGGGCGGGTTCGCGGCGTTCTGATACCGGGCGTCCGGATCCCAGGCGCCTCGATCTCCGGCGTTCCGGTGCCGGGTGCCGGGATCCTCGACGCCCCGATCTCCGGCCTTCCGATGTCGGGCGTTCCGATACCCGATGCCCCGTGCGCCGCCCCGGAGCCGTGGGAATCCGGGACGTCGGGGACGTCGGGGGCGCCGGGGATATCGGGGATGTCGGAGATGCCAGAGATGTCAGGGGCGTCGGAGGCGCTCACTCGGCGCCCTCGGATCCGGCGGTGGCGGTGGCCGGGGTGGCGGCTGTGGTCCCCGCTCGGCCCCGCGCGGCGCCGGTGCGGTGGGACCGTAGCGCCGCCGTGTAGCCGCGTTCGATCGGATGGTCGCCGGCCCCGGCCCGGGCCCCGATACTGACCCCGCCCCCCGCCCCGCAAGCTTCTCGCCGGTCCTCCCCGGTGTTCTCGCCCAGCGCCGTCAGATCCGCTGTCGTCCCCCGGAACGCCACCCGGCCCGCCTCCAGCAGCGTCACCTCCGAGCAGGCCGCCGCGACGTCCTCCACGAGATGCGTCGAGACGATCACCGTGGCCGTGGTGCCGACCTCCCGGAGCAGTGCGCGGAATTCGACCCGCTGCTCCGGATCGAGACCGGCCGTCGGCTCGTCTAGCAGCAGCAGTTCCGGCTCGTTGACGAGCGCCTGCGCGATGCCCACCCGCCGCACCATGCCCCCCGACAGCGTCTTCACCTTCGCGTCGATCCGGTCCGCGAGCCCCACCCGCTCCACCGCGCGCTCCACCGCCGCCGGTACGCCGGCCGCGTCCATCTCCTTGAGCCATGCCACGTACGCGACGAACTCGCGCACCGTGAAACCCGGGTAATAGCCGAACTGCTGCGGCAGATAGCCGAGCCGCCGCCGCACCTCCGCGCGGCCACGGTGCTCCGCGACATCGCGGCCCAGCAGCTCCACCCGCCCGCCGGCCGGCGCGGCAACCGTCGCCAGCACCCGGATCAGGGAGGTTTTGCCCGCGCCGTTCGGGCCGAGCAGCCCGTGCACACCCTTGCCGAAGCCCAGATGCACAGCGTCCAGCGCGACCTTCTTGCGGTGCCTGACCGTCAACCCGTGTACCGCCACCGACGCGGTCATACCGCGGCCCTCGTTTCTTTCGTTGTTCTTCTCGTTGTTCTTCGTTTCCGCGTTGTGCGGGTCCATCGGACGATTCACCAGTGCCCCGGGGCCGGCCGGTCGAAGGAGTGCCGCCGCGCCACCAGCACGGCCGCGCACACCGCCACCCCCGCGCCCCAGAGGCCCTGCGCCGCCGTCCCGGACAGCAACCGGGCCAGCTGCGCGGAGAGTTCGACCAGTTCGTCCGGGGCCGCCCCGGCGCGCGCCGTTCTCAGCAGCGGTACGGAGAGGGCCAGCGCCCACGCCGCGCCGACCGCGCAGGCCGCCGGCCGGTGCCCGATGTACGAGCCGAGCGCCAGCGCGGCCAGCGTCAGCGCCAGCCCCGGCAGCAGCCAGGCCGCCGCGGCGGGCGTGCCCGGTGCGGCGGTCGGCAGCAGCACCCCGACCAGTGTCAGCGGCGGCAGGCTCACCGCGAGGACGACGGCGGTCCTGGTCAGCAGCAGCCGCAGCCCGCCGCCCGGGGTGGCCGCGCCGATCTCGTGCATCGGATCCGCGTACCGCCCGTACGACACGGCGACCCCGGCGGGCGGCAGCACCGGGGCCAGTGCCAGCAGCAGCGGGCGGGCGCCCGTGAAGCCGGTGGCGTACGCCAGCCCGACCGCCCCCGCCGCGACCAGCACCAGCGCGACCAGCCAGGATCCGCGCAGCGCGGGACCCGCCGCCCACAGCACCCGCGCGCCGAACCCGACAGCCGGAGCCCGCCCGAACCCGGGTGCCCGCCCGAACCCACGATCCCGCCCGAACCCACGGCCACGCCCGTACCCGGGACCGGAGTGCGGAGCCTCGTCGGTGCGCGGGGGCGGCGGGGTGACCGCGGCGAGCAGGGAGCCCCGTACGTCGGCGAGTACGGTGCCCGCGGCGGTCCCCCGTACCGCCGCGGACACCCGGACGGCGCACGCGCCGCACGCTTCGATGTGCTTCTCCAACGACCAGGCGTCCGGCTCCGGGGCGGTGCCCGCCGCGTACCGGGCCGCCAGTGCCTCCGCCACGTGCCACGCCCCGGCCGCCCGGCCCGCTCCGGCGCTCCCGCTGTCCCCCGTGCCGTTCCCCATGCCATCCCTCACGCCGTCCCTCATGCCGTTCCTCCCAGCGGAGCGATGCGTTCCAGCGCGGCGCGCAGCTCCTTGCGCGCCCGCATCGCGCGGGTCTTGACCGTGCCCTCCGGGATGCCGAGCAGCCGCGCCGTCTCGCGGGTGGTGAGCCCGTCGACGACCGTCGCGCGCAGCACGTCGCGCAGCTCGGGGGAGATCCGGTCGAGGGCGGCGCCGACATCGCCGTACTCCAGCCCGGCCAGGACGCGTTCCTCGGCGGACGGCGCGTGGGCCGGCGGCTCGTACTCCGGCCGCCAGGACGTACCGCGCTCCGCCCTGGACCGCGCCCGCACCGCGTCGACCAGCCGCCGCGCGGCGATCACCCACAGCCAGCCGCCCGCCTCACCGCCGCGGTGCGACCCCGCCGAGCGCCATACGGTCAGGAACGTGTCCTGAAGGACCTCCCGTACGGTCTCGGGATCGGCGCACCGCCGCGACAGCCGGGCGAGCAGCCACCCGGAGTGCCGGTCGTACAGCTCGGCCAGCGCCTCGGCCCCCGCCGCGTCGCCGCGCGCGACCGCGCGCAGCAGCGCGGCGTCGTCGTGGTCTCCCCCCATGGGGCGGAACAGTCTCACGCCCTCTCTATCGCCCGATCCGCCCGGACCGGTTCACGCACCCGGACGGGGTGCGTGAACACGATCGCTCAGAGCGAACGCGGGGGAGCTGGAGCGGGGGAACAATCTCCGGCTCATAAGCATTGAGCCCGTATAGCTCAACTTGCTTGACGGTATCCGACTGCTACCGCCGTATCGCCGTCCCGCCGTGTTTCACGCCGAAGGGGAGACCATGGCTTCCACCTCCACACCGCTCACGCTTCCCGTACTGCCGCTCGACGACGAGGTCGTGCTGCCCGGCATGGTCGTGCCGCTCGATCTGTCCGACGCCGAGGTCCGTGCCGCCGTGGAGGCCGCGCAAGCGGCCGTCCGGGACGGCGGCGGGGACGGCGCGGGCGGCAAGGGCGCCGGAAAGCCCCGCGTCCTGCTCGTGCCGCGGATCGACGGGAGCTACGCCGGTACCGGTGTGCTCGGGACCGTCGAGCAGGTCGGCCGGCTCTCCGACGGGGATCCCGGCGCGCTCATCCGCGGCCGGGGCCGCGTACGGATCGGGGCCGGTACGAGCGGGCCCGGCGCCGCCCTCTGGGTCGAGGGGATCGGCGTCGACGAGAGCGCGCCCGAACCGCTGCCCGGCGCCGTGGCCGAACTGGTCACCGAGTACAAGGCGCTGGCCACCGACTGGCTCAAGAAGCGGGGCGCCTGGCAGGTCGTCGACCGCGTCCAGCAGATAGACGACGTCTCGGCGCTCGCCGACAACTCCGGCTACTCGCCCTTCCTCTCCACCGCGCAGAAGGTCGCCCTGCTGGAGACCACCGACCCGGTCGCCCGGCTGAAGCTCGCCACCGAGCAGCTCCGGGAACACCTCGCCGAGCAGGACGTCGCCGAGTCGATCGCCAAGGACGTCCAGGAAGGCGTCGACAAGCAGCAGCGCGAGTTCCTGCTGCGCCGCCAGCTCGACGCCGTACGCAAGGAGCTGCGCGAGCTCAACGGCGAGGATGGCGACGACGAGTCCGACGACTACCGGACGCGCGTCGAGGCCGCCGACCTCCCCGAGAAGGTCCGGGAGGCCGCGCTCAAGGAGGTCGACAAGCTGGAGCGCTCCTCCGACCAGAGCCCCGAGGGCTCCTGGATCCGCACCTGGCTCGACACCGTGCTGGAACTGCCGTGGAACGAACGGACCGAGGACCGGTACGACATCAGGGGCGCCCGGTCCGTCCTGGACGCCGAACACGCCGGCCTGGAGGACGTGAAGGAACGCATCACCGAGTACCTGGCCGTGCGCAAGCGCCGCGCGGACCGCGGTCTCGGGGTCGTCGGCGGCCGCCGCGGCGGCGCCGTCCTCGCCCTCGTCGGGCCGCCCGGTGTCGGCAAGACCTCGCTGGGCGAGAGCGTCGCGCACGCCATGGGGCGGAAGTTCGTCCGGGTCGCGCTCGGCGGCGTACGCGACGAGGCGGAGATCCGCGGCCACCGGCGTACGTACGTCGGAGCCCTGCCGGGGCGCCTCGTCCGGGCGATCAAGGAGGCCGGTTCGATGAACCCGGTCGTCCTGCTCGACGAGATCGACAAGGTCGGCTCCGACTTCCGCGGCGACCCCGCGGCGGCGCTGCTCGAAGTCCTCGACCCGGCGCAGAACCACACCTTCCGCGACCACTACCTGGAGGTCGAGCTGGACCTCTCCGACGTGGTCTTCCTCGCCACGGCCAACGTCCTGGAGGCCATTCCCGAGGCGCTGCTCGACCGTATGGAACTCGTACGCCTCGACGGCTACACGGAGGACGAGAAGATCGTCATCGCCCGGGACCACCTGCTGCCCCGGCAGTTGGAGCGCGCGGGCCTGGAGCCCGGCGAGGTCACCCTGGAGGACGGCGCGCTGCGCAAGCTGGCGGGCGAGTACACCCGCGAGGCGGGCGTGCGGAACCTGGAGCGCTCGATCGCCCGGCTGCTCCGCAAGATCGCGGCCGAACACGAGCTGGGCGACCGGGAGCTGCCGTTCACCCTCGGCGCCGACGGCCTGCGCGGGCTGATCGGACGGCCGCACCACGTACCGGAGTCCGCGCAGGACCCGGCGGAGCGCCGCACGGCGGTCCCGGGCGTGGCGACCGGTCTCGCGGTCACCGGCGCGGGCGGTGACGTCCTCTTCGTGGAGGCGTCGCTCGCCGACGCCGAGACGGGCGGCGCCGGGCTGACCCTGACCGGACAGCTCGGCGACGTGATGAAGGAGTCGGCCCGGATCGCGCTCTCCTTCCTGCGCTCGCGCGGCGCGGAACTGGAGCTGCCGGTGGCCGATCTGAAGGACCGGGGCGTGCACATCCACTTCCCGGCGGGCGCGGTGCCGAAGGACGGCCCGAGCGCGGGCATCACGATGACGACCGCGCTGGCCTCGCTGCTGAGCGGCCGGCAGGTCCGTACGGACGTCGCCATGACCGGCGAGGTCTCGCTGACGGGCCGCGTGCTGCCCATCGGCGGCCTCAAGCAGAAGCTGCTGGCCGCGCACCGTGCGGGCATCACGACCGTCGTGATCCCCAAGCGCAACGAGGCCGACCTGGACGACGTCCCCGCCGAGATCCTCGACAAGCTGGAGGTCCACCCGGTGACGGACGTCCGCCAGGTCCTGGAGCTCGCGCTCGCCCCGGCGGAGGTACGGGTCCCCGCCGCGGCCTGAGCCGGTCCGCGCGGCACCCCGGCGCACGGAGGCCGCCCGGCCCCCCCTCGACCATGAGGGGGGCCGGGCGGCCTCGTCGTGTCACCGGGCGGCGGTGCGACCGTACGGTCCCGGCAGGCCCTCCGCTCCGACCGGGTCCCGCACCGTCACTCGCCCGCGATGTCCCACGACTGCATCGCGACTGTCCCGTGGCTGCCCCGCGGCTGCCTCCCGACTGTCCCGTGACGCGGGGAGCGGTCAGCCGTTGGCCAGCGCCTGTACGCGGTCCAGGGCGCCGTTGAACCGGTTGTGGTCACCCACGATCGGCCCCGTCGACGTGTACTGCCAGATCGTCTGGAACCCCCAGCCCGCGGGCAGCTCGCCGATGGTCGTGTCATAGCGGGCGATCCACAGCGGGTTGGTGGAGCCGAAGCCCGCGTAGTTGCCCGTGCACGTCTTCCACCAGCTCGTCGCCGTGTAGATCACGGCGTCCCGGCCGGTGCGCGCCTTGTACGTGGTCACGAAGTCGCGGATCCAGTCGACCATCTGCGCCGGCGTCTTGCCGTAGCAGGAGGCGCCGTACGGGTTCCACTCGATGTCCAGCACGCCCGGCAGGGTCTTGCCGTCGCGGGACCAGCCGCCCCCGCCGTCGACGAAGTAGTTCGCCTGGTTGGCGCCGCTGGAGTCGTTGGGCGTGCCGAAGTGGTACGCGCCGCGGATCATGCCGACGTTGTACGAGCCGTTGTACTGCTGGGTGAAGTAGGGGTTCTTGTAGTAGTTCCCCTCGGTGGCCTTCACATAGGCCCACTTCACCCCGCTGTTCCACAGGGCCGGCCAGTCGACGTTCCCCTGGTGGCTGGAGACGTCGACGCCTTCCGTCTGGGCGGCCCGGTCGCCCCGGGGCAGGGGGCCCTGGCCGTCGTGCGCGATGACGCCCATACCCATGTGGGCCGAGCCGCGCGGGGGGATGCTCGCCGGCGGGTCCGTGGGGACGGGGGCCGCGCTCGCCGCACCGGGGAGAGTGAGGACGAGCGCGAGAATGGCGGTGAGGGCGGCGGCCGCGGCGATTCTGGAGCGGCCGGAGACGCGGGATCTGGGGACGGGCATGGATGTGCCTCCGAAGACCTCGGTGGGGGGAGATCATGACCTGTCGGCATGTCAGTGGAGTGAACATGCCAGTATTGAAGCTACGCACGTAGACCCGGACGGCGGAAGGGTGCCACGCCAGTGCCGTTGGTATAAACCCCTGAAATACTGAACATGCTGCGGCAATGGCCGCCGGTGGCAGAAACTTTCGGGGGTGGAAAGCGCGCGATGGCTGTTGACGTGCACGGGAGCGGTACGGCACCTGAACCGGACCCCGCGACAAGGAGTGGTGTGGACCAGGAATTCCTCGCCCTGGAAAGGGAACTGGCGGTCTTTCTCCGCCGGGCCCGTGCCAACTCCGGGGAAATGGCGCGAGAAGTCCATCCGGAACTGGAACCGGCGGCTTACGGACTTCTCGTACGGCTGGAGGACGGCGGCGCTCAGCGGGCCACCGATCTCGCCGGATACTTCGGCGTCGGCAAGGCCACGATGAGCCGCCAGCTGCGCGCCCTGGAAGAACTCGGACTGGTGAGCCGGGAGCCCGACCCGGCCGACGGGCGCGCCTGGCTCATCCGGATCACCGACGAGGGCAGGTCACGCTTCCTGCGGGTCCGGGGCGCGCGCCGGGAGCGGTACGTACGGAAGCTGGCCGGCTGGGACCGCGCGGAGATCGCCGAACTGGCCCGGCTGCTGCACCAGCTCAACGCCACCGCCGAGAGCTGAGCACTCCGGGAGCCGAGAGCCGATGACTCCGCGAACGGAGCGGGCGGAACGGGGCGGCAAGCGGCAAGCGGGACCCGGAACGCGGGATTCGGGGAGCGGCGAGCGGCGAGCGGGAAACGAGAAGCGGCAAGCGGCAAGCGAGAAGCGGCAAGCGGGTCCCGGACGGCGGGACCCGGGACGCCGGCCGCCTCACAGCTCCACGTACGTCACCGTCGCGTCGTCGTTCGTCTTCCCCCTGCGGAACGCCGTGCCGTCCGGATCCGCCGACTCCGCCGCCCGCACCCGGTCGATCAGCTCCTGCGGACCGCTCTTGCGGACCAGTGCCAGACAGTCCGCCCAGCCGCCCTCCCGGAACACCTCCACCCACCGGGACGCGCCGTCCGTCAGCGCGAGCAGGGACCGTACCTCCGCCGCCGGGGTACGGCCCGTCACCGCCCGCTCCGCGACCGACGGGTCCGCCGCCGCCGTGAAGAAGCCGCCCTCCGCGTTGCGCAGCGCGTCCGTCGCCGCGACCGAGCGCAGCACCTCGCGCGGGAGCCGGTCGAGACGGTCGTCCAGCACCGCCCGTACCGCCCCGTCCGGGGACTCCAGCAGCAGCGTCGAGTCCGAGAGGACGAGGTGCTCGACCGTGTCCCGGCCCCAGCGCGCGAGGACGACCGTGGCCTGCGGAGTGCGCGTGAGAGAAAGGTCACAGGTGTCCCGGTGGGCATCCGCCGTACGGCCGATCGACGCGGCGAGAACCTGTGCCAGCGTCATATCCCGTCGGGAACCGGACAGTTCCAGAAGGGCCCCGCCCAGCCTGGCCGTGAACCACGGCACGCCATGCACACAACCATCCTCACCTGCGGGTGGCGTCACCCCGTCGAGGGCCACCAGGACCCCGCCCTCACCCGCCGCGGGCAGTGCCACGCCCGCCCAGTCCTCATTGGGGCGGGCGGTGTTGCCGGGCGAGGTGGCCTGTTCGACGCGCATGCGCTCCAGTCTGCCTGACCCGTCGCACCACCCGCATGATTCCTTCACAGGCCCTACATGTCATGTCGATCTTCCTGTTACGCCCGCTCAACCACTGGGATTCGGTCAGAATGAGCGTGCGCGGGAGTCACGGAGGAGCGGATCGGGCCGAGCGGGCCGGCGGCCCGGGCGGCTCCGCTGAGCTGCGGGCGGGCATCCTGCCAAAGCCCGCCCGGAAGGTCCACCCGGCGTGCCATGTTCCAGCAGCTCCCCGACGGGGAAGAGTTGTTCGCCAACTCGTCGTGATGTTCACTCGTCCAGGTGGCGGAGCGGCCGATGCGCGCCTCCTTCCCCGAAGCGCTGGAATGGTCGACAGCCGAAAGCCAAACCAGTGGTGGGGGTGGGGTTACCGCGTTTCTGACCGGACCGGCCGTCACCTCTGCTTCATGGGCGGACGAGTCAAGAATGCGAGCACCGGTGCAGAAGAAGCGGCCTCGGGGCAAGAGTGTCACGGCCACAGGCACGGCCACCAGTGCCGCGACCCCTACGGGTACCGGTGCGACCGGTACGACCGATGCGGCCACCCCAGCCGCCACGCCCCCGGCGGCCACCCCAGCCGAGGCCGTGAAGCCTCCGGAAGGACGCCGTGTGAGGGTACGTAACCGGCTGGTCACCGGGGTCGCCTTCGTGGGCGTCACGGTCATCGCGGCCGGCGCCCCCGCCGTACTGGCCGCCTCCGCCGAACTCAACGACGCCCAGAACCTGGTCACCCTCGCCGAGCTGAACCAGCAGGCCGTCACCCTCGGCCACTCCCTCGCCGACGAACGCGACCAGGTCATCGTCTATATCGCCGCGGGCCGCGACGAGCAGCCGGGCGGCACGGACGAGGAGAAGGCCAAGTACACGATCTCCGACACGCGCAGCGCCCGGGTCGACCGCCAGATCGACGAGATCCGCGCCACCGGCTCGGCCTCTCCCGGCCTGCTGCGCGACCTCTCCACCGTCCCCTCCATCCGCCGCGCCGCCCTCACCGGGAAGGGCTCGGCGATGGAGGCGTACCGCGCGTACTCCGAGGTCATCGACAAGCTCCAGGCCCTCGCCGACGAGCTGGCCGAGAACACCCCGCCCGAGGCCGCCGACGGCACCCGCGCCCCCGCCGCGCTCGGCCGCGCCGTCGAGCAGGCCTCCGCCACCCGCGGGCTGCTGCTGGCGGCGCTCGCCGTGCCCGCCGACACGGCCACCACCCCCCAGTACGACCCGCTCACCGGGCTCCCCGTCGAGTCCACGAGCGACGCGACCAACAAGAAGAACGCCCAACTGCGCGACGAACTGAGCGCCGACGCCCAGAAGTCACGCGTCCGCGAACTCGCCGCGCTGGCCGACTTCGACCAGAGCGCCGACACCGGCGCCCGCGAATCCCTCACCTCCACCGTCACGGGCCCCGACGTCAAGACGGCCGAGAGCTATCTGACCCGCCTCACCGACCGGCCCGAGCTCTCCGAGGCCGACCGCAAGGCCGACGAGGACAAGGTCGGCTCCTCGCTCTCCGCCCGGATCGACCAGATGCGGGGCGTCGAGTCGGGCCTCGGCGCCGGCCAGGTCGAACGCCTCGCGCAGCTCCGTGACGACGATGTCACCGGCCTGGAGCTTCAGCTCGCCCTCCTCGGCGGCTGCCTGCTCATCGCGGTCGGCGTCTCCACCGCCGTCGCCCGTACGCTCACCAGGCCGCTCGCCGTCGTACGGATCGGCGCCGCCCGGCTCTCCGCCGCGCCCGCCACCGAGGAAGCGATCCGCTTCACCGGCCGCAACGACGAGTTCGCGCAGGTCGTACGGTCCGTCAACGCCCTGCACGGCAAGCTCCTCGACCTCGCGGGCCGCGCCGACCGGCTCGACAGCGACCGCAGCGATCTGCTCGGCGCCCGCGAGAAGGTCGCCGAGCAGCGCGCCGAACTCCAGGACCGTACGGCCGAACTCACCATCCAGCTCCAGCGGCTGCGCCACACCGTCCACCACACCTTCGTCAACCTCTCGCTGCGCACCCTCGGCCTGGTCGAGCGTCAGCTCGGCGTCATCGAGGGCCTGGAGGACCGCGAGCAGGACCCCGAGCGGCTCGCCACCCTCTTCAAGCTCGATCACATGGCGACGGTCATGCGCCGCCACAGCGAGAACCTGCTCGTCCTCGCCGGCCACGAGCACGGTCACGGCCCCACCGGGCCCGTCCCGCTCGTGGACGTGCTGCGCGCGGCCGTCAGCGAGATCGAGCGGTACGAGCGCGTCACCATCCAGGAAGTGCCCGCCGACACCCAGGTGGCCGGCTTCGCCGCGGACGACCTGAGCCATCTCGTCGCGGAGCTGCTGGAGAACGCCGCGTCGTTCTCGCCGCCCGAGACCGAGGTGCGGCTCTCCGGCTGGATGCTGGAGAGCGGCGAGGTGATGCTCTCCGTACAGGACCAGGGCATCGGGCTGTCCGTGGACCGGCTCGCCGAGCTGAACGTGCGGCTCGCCGCCCCGGAGAACCCCGGCGAGCCGCCGCGCGCGCCCCGCGGCGGCGGGAGCGCCGGCCCGGACACCACCGGGAGCGAGGGCCTCGGGCTGCGGGTCGCCGCGCTGCTCGCGGCGCGCCACGGCGTCCAGGTCGAGCTGCGCGAGCACCAGGAGGGCGGGGTCGCGGCGATCGTCGTCCTGCCGGAGTCGCTGCTCGCGGCCGTGCCGCCGGCCCCCGTGCCGCCGGCCCCCGTACTGCCGATCGGCGTCCCGGCCCCCGCGGCCCCGTCGACGGCCGGTACTGCCGGGACGGCCAAGGCGGCCCCGCCCGCCCTGCCGACCCGTACGAGCCGGGTCCGGGACAGCAACGGCGAGCGCGATCCGCTGGTGGTCGCGGCCGAGGCGGCGATCCGCCGCGCGGAGGAGGCACGACGGGCCGGATCCGGTCCCGCCGCTGCCCCGGAGCACACCGCTCCCGCCACCGTCCCCGCTCCCGCCGCCCCGTACGGCATCGGGCCCGACCGCCACGAGCGCGTCCCCGACGCCGAGCCGCGGACCAAGGGCACCGACCAGGACACCTTCCAGATGCGGCTGCCCAAGCAGCCCCGGCAGCCTCAGCAGACTCAGCACCCCGGGCAGCCCCAGCACCCCAGGCAGCCCCAGCACCCCGCGCACCAGGCCGGCGACCCAGCCGGCACCCCGCCCGCCAACCCGGACACCACCCCCGAGGCCACCCCTGAGGCCGCGCCCGAGACCGCCCCCGCGGCCGGCGCGGGACCGCTCACCGACAAGGGGCTGCCCAAGCGCACCCCCCGGGTCATCAAGCCCGCCGCCGCACCCACCCGGCGCTCCGGCAGCGTCGACGCGGAAGCCCTGCGGCGCCGGCTCGGCGGTTTCCACCAGGGGACCGTCGAGGGCCGCCGCGATGCCGAGGCGGAACTGATGGAGCAGACCCCACCCTCGGAGCGAAGCCCCGGGGTGGACACCGGAGAGACGACGGGGGACACAGTCAAGGAGGCAAGCAGTTGACTGCGACCGGCACAGGTACAGGTACAGGCACGGGCTTCAGCGCCGGCAGCGGTGCCGGCACCGGAAGAGGAGCCGGCACCGGCTCCGGCACCTTCGGGCTGAGCAACGAAGCGCGTAACCTGCACTGGCTCCTGAGCAACCTCGTCGAGGAGGTACCCGGCGTCCACGCGGTCGCCGTGGTCTCGTCCGACGGACTGCTTCTGCTCTCCTCCGACCCCGGCAGAACCGCCGAGGCGGCCGCCGCCACCGCAGCCGCCCAGGCCGGCCCGCGCGGCTCCAGCGCCGACCTCGCCACCATCGTCTCGGGCGTCGGCAGCCTCACCATCGGCGCCGCGAAGCTGATGGACGGCGGCGGGGTCAAGCAGACGATGATCGCGATGGAGGAGGGCAGCCTCTTCGTCATGGCGATCAGCGACGGCTCGCTGCTCGGCGTGCACGCCACCGCGGACTGTGACATGAGCGTCGTCGCCTACCACATGGCGCTCTTCGTCGGCCGGGTCGGACACAAACTGACCCCGGAGCTGCGCAACGAACTACGAGCCTCCGTGGAGAGCGAGAGCGCCGGATGACCCCGGCCGCCGACCCCGCGCACCGCCTCCCGGTGCGCGGGGCGGACCGCAAGGCGCTCCGGGTACGCCCGTACTCGCTGACCGGCGGACGGACCCGCTCCGGGCACGTCCTGCTGGTGGAGACATTCGTCGCCGCCCTCGAACCGGGCGAGGTCCACAAGGAACTGACGGACGGCGACGCCCCGACCCGTGTCATGCCGGAGATGCTCGCCATCATCGAGCTGTGCCGGCGGATGCGGACCGTCGCCGAGATCTCGGCGCTGCTCAAAATGCCGCTGGGCGTGGTCCGGGTGCTCATCGGCGACCTGGCCGATCAGGGAAAGATCCGTGTGTACGGAACCGGTCACGATGACACCGGTCATCCGGACCACGCGTTGCTGGAAAGGGTGCTGAGTGGACTCCGCCGTCTCTGACGTCTCCGAGGTTTCGGACGACGTCACCGCCGCCTCCGGGCGTGCCTCCGTACGGGAGGCCGCAGCGGCACCCGTACGGGAATCCGGGCCCGATCCCGTACGGGAGCCCGGTCCCGACCCGGCACGGGAATCCGAGCCGGAGCCGGAGCCGGAGGAAGAGCTCCAGGCGTGGCAGCTGGACCGTACCCGCGCACCGGTCTCCACCAAGATCGTGATCGCGGGCGGCTTCGGCGTCGGCAAGACGACCTTCGTCAGCTCGGTCTCCGAGATCGTCCCGCTCCAGACCGAGGCGCTGATGACGGAGGCCAGCGCCGACATCGACGACCTCAGCGCGACGCCCGACAAGTCCACCACCACGGTGGCGATGGACTACGGGCGCATCACCCTCGACGACGACCTCGTCCTGTACCTCTTCGGCACGCCCGGCCAGCAGCGCTTCTGGTTCATGTGGGACGACCTGGTACGCGGCGCGATCGGCGCGATCATCCTGGCGGACACCCGCCGGCTCGACGACTGCTTCCCGGCGCTCGACTACTTCGAGAGTTCCGGGCTGCCGTACGTCGTGGCCGTCAACCGCTTCGACGGGGCCGCCCCGTTCGAACCGGACGACGTGCGCGACGCCTTGACGATTCCGCAGAGCATCCCTGTACTGATCATGGACGCGCGGGACCGGAACACGGCGGTCGATTCGCTGCTCGCGCTGGTACGTCACGCACTGGAGTTCTCTCCCGAGTAGCGTCGGCGCCGCACCACGCACGCAAACGGAGACAGCGCCGCCCATGCGGAAGATCCTCATCGTCGGAGCCGGTCAGTCCGGGCTCCAGCTCGCCCTCGGACTCCAGTCATGGGGGTACGAGGTCACGCTGATGTCCAACCGCACGCCGGACGAGATCCGGGCCGGCCGGGTCATGTCCACGCAGTGCATGTTCGACACGGCGCTCCAGCACGAACGGGATCTCCGGCTCAACTTCTGGGAGGCGCAGGCGCCGAGGATCGAGGGCCTCGGCGTCTCCGTCGCCGCCCCCGACTCCTCACGCGCCGTCGACTGGGTCGGCCGGCTGAACGGGTACGCCCAATCCGTCGACCAGCGCGTCAAGATGGCCGGCTGGCTGGAGACCTTCGCGCACCGCGGCGGCCAACTGGTCATCCACGGGGCGGCCGTCTCCGACCTGGACTACTTCTCCCGCATGTACGACCTGTCCCTGGTCTCGGCGGGCAAGGGCGAGCTGGTCTCGATGTTCGCCCGCGACGCCGCCCGCTCCCCGTACGACGCCCCGCAGCGCGCGCTGGCGGTCAGTTACGTCCACGGGGTCGGGCCGCGCCCCGAGCACCCCGGGGTCGAGGCGGTGCGCTGCAATCTGGTGCCGGGCGTCGGCGAGTTCTTCGTCATGCCGGCCCTCACCACCTCGGGCCGCGCGGACATCCTCTTCTGGGAGGGGATCCCGGGAGGGCCGCTCGACGTCTTCCGGGGCGTCAGGCGCCCCGCCCAGCACCTTGCCCTCACGCTGGAGCTGATGGAGCGCTTCACCCCCTGGGAGCACGCGCGGGCCACCAAGGCCGAGCTGACGGACTCCGGGGGCACCCTTACGGGGCGGTACGCGCCGACCGTACGCGACCCGGTCGGCCGGCTGCCGGGCGGAGGACTCGTCCTCGGCGTCGCGGACGTCGTCGTCGCCAACGACCCGATCACCGGCCAGGGCTCCAACACGGCCGCGAAGTGCGCCGCCTCGTACCTGGACTCGATCGTCGGACACGGCGACCGGCCCTTCGACGAGGCGTGGATGCGCGCGGCGTTCGACCGCTTCTGGGACGTGGCGCGGCACGCCACCAAGTGGACCAACGCGATGCTCGGCCCGGCGCCGGAGCACGTCCTCGGCCTGATCGGCGCGGGGGAACGGCTCCCGCCGGTCGCCGACCGCTTCGCGAACGGCTTCGACGACCCGTCGGACTTCGAGCACTTCTTCTACGACCCGGCGAAGGCGGACGCGTACCTGGCGGAGGCGGCGTCGAGCACGCCCTGACCTTCCGCCCGCCCTTCCGCGCCCCTCCGCTCCCCACCCCTGCCCCTCAACTCCCCCCGTATCCGGTGTCGGACCCGTCCGTCGCGCCCTGGGGCAACGGCGGCGGGACGTACACGCCCGGGGCCAGCGGGGCGGCGGCGGGGTCCGGGCGTACGGCGCCGAGCAGCGGGTTGGCCGCGATGGGGGAGACCTTGACGTGGGTGCCGGGGCGCGGCGCCTGGATCACCATCCCGTCGCCGAGGTAGATCGCGACATGCGTGGCCTCCGGGAAGTAGATCACCAGATCGCCGGGGCGCAGCTGGTCCAGCGGGATCCGGGGGAGGTCGCGCCACTGCTCCTGGCTGGTCCGGGGGATGGGGTGCCCGGCCTGCGCCCACGCCTGCGAGGTGAGCCCCGAGCAGTCGTACGACCCGGGCCCCTCGGCGCCCCACTCGTACGGCTTGCCGATCTGCCCGGCGGCGAACTCCAGCGCCAGGCTGCCCGCCGCGGAAGGCGTCGCGGACGAGGCGCCGGGGGCGCCCGGGGCGCCGGCCGCGCCGACGGTGTCCCCGAGGACGCCCGAGTCGATCAGCTCCCGCTGGGCCCGCTCCGTACCGGACTTCTCCAGTGCGGCGATCGAGGCGAGCTGCGTACCGCTGAGCGAGGCGAGCAGCTTCTCGACCTGCCGGAGCCGGGAGCCGACGGTGTCGCGCTGCTTCTTCTGCTGCTCCACCAGCTCCCGCTGGCGGTCGAGAGCCGTACGGGACGCGCTCGCGAGCGCGGCGGCCTGGTGCTCACCGCGGGACAGCCCCTGCATGGTGCCCGCCCGGAAACGTGCCGCGCGCTCCAGCAGATAGCCGTCGTCCAGGATGTGCCCCGGGTCGGGGGTGAGGAGCAGTTGCAGGTAGTCGGAGAGGTCGGACTGCCCCTGGTACTGGCGGCGCGCCAGCAGCCCCGCGTCCTCCCGGCTCCGCTCCAGCGCGGCCCGCGCCCGGTTCAGATCCTCGGTCAGCTTCCTGGCCTCGACGCGCTGCCGGATCAGCTCGACCTCGGTGGCGTTGTACGCCTCGCTCGCCTGCTCGGTCTGCTGGTAGAGAAGCTGGAGCCGGCCGAGGAGCCCGGAGACGGTGGTGGGAACCGCGCCGAGGCCACCGGCCGCTGACGTAGCCCCTGACGCCGACACCGACGCCGACGCCGACGGTACGGGGGCGGGCGGCGGAAGGGGCGGGGGTTCCGGGGCGGCGTACGCGGGGGCCACCGCCGCCAGGACGGTCGCGGTGGCCAGTGCCGCCGTACAGACGGATCGCCGTACTCTCCCTGGCACGTCATCACCTCCGGTTGCTGGACAAGGCGTCCAGTAGTAGAAGATGACAAGGCGTCAGATGATTCGAAGAGCTTTTTAATGGGCGATCTGGCGCAACAGCATCACCCGTGCGGGGCGGTTCAGAAGCCGACCGTGGTCTCGAAGGTGTCGCGCGCCTGGGCGAGCCGGTACCAGCGGTCGGCGAGGGCGTCCGGGTCGCCGTCGCCCGACCCGGGCACGATCGGCAGGCCGATGGACAGATGGCCGACGTACACGCCCTCACCGGCCAGGTCGTCGTGCAGGCCGCGGGCCCAGGAACGCAGCCCGGCCAGGGCGATGCCGGAGTTGCTCATCCCCGGGATGGGGGCGATCGCGGTGGTGCCGGTGGTGAACAGCAGGGCGCCGTCGCGGGCCTCGCGCATGGCCGGCAGGACCGCGGCGGCCGCGGTGAGCGCACCGCCGACGAGCATGTCGAACATCGGGCGCACGGACTCCGCGGTGGTCTCGGCCGCGGCGGTGAACCCCAGGGCCTTGAGGTCGGGCACCTCACCGGCCACGTTCGGGAAGACGGGGGCCGGGCTGTAGGCGAGCACGCCGATCCGCCCCAGTTCCCCGGCGGCGGTGTCCAGAGCGGCGGTCAGCCCCTCCCCGTCGGTGACGTCCGCCGGGTAGGCGTGGGCGGTGACACCCTCGGCCGCCAGGGACTCGATGATGCCCCGCAGCTTCTCGCCGCTACGGGAGATCAGGGCGACGGGGTGCCCGGCGGTGCCGAACCGGAGGGCGATGGAGCGGCCCATGCTGCGCCCGGCGCCGACGACGGCGATCGTCGAAGGGGTGGAGTACGCAGAGGACACAGAGGACGCAGAAAACGCAGAAGACATGCGGCTACCTCGATTGGTTACGATCAGTACGTAGCCCCACGGTAATGACGTATGGGGGACCTCACAAAAGGCACATTCATGTTCGCAGAGCACACCGCTGATCCTGACGGCACCGACACCCACGCCGCCCCGCACCCGTGCGAAACGTGGCCCGACAACGGCCGAGGCTTCCGGGACACCCTCGACCGGATCGGCGACAAGTGGTCGGTCCTCGTCATCGGCATCCTCAGCCGAGGCCCCCTGCGCTTCGGCGTCCTGCACCAGCGGGTTCCGGGCATCTCCCAGCGCATGCTCACGCTCACCCTGCGCCACCTGGAACGCGACGGCCTCGTCTCCCGCACCGTCTACGCCGAGGTGCCGCCGCGCGTCGAATACGAACTCACCCCGCTCGGGGAAAGCCTGCGCGCCACGGTCCGCGCCCTCGCCCAGTGGGTCACCGACCACAACGGCGAAATCGAAACCGCGCGCCACACCTACGACACGGCCTGAGAGCCGCCCGCGTCACGCGGCGCCGCCCCCGGTGCCCCGGGGCTTCGACCACGGCCACCTCGGCCCCCGCTCCCCGCGCCCCTCGGGCACGTACACGTACTTCCAGCCGCGCTGGATCCCGAGCCGCTTGGTGTACCCGGCGGGCTCGCGCAGGTACGCGTACACGGTGGGCGGCCCGCCGGCGGCATCGGGCACGGGCACCTCGTACCACTTCGGCGGATTCCCGGTAGGCCCGGTCAGCACGGGCAGAACCCGCCCGTCGAGCGGCCCACCGGTGAAGAGGGTGTCTTCGCTTCTCACGCAGTCAGTTTCCCAGGTGAGCGGTGACGCTCGTTGCGACTCACACGGTGAAGCGGTCGAACTCGCCTGCTTTGACGCCGAGGATGAAGGCGTGGAGTTTTTCGGGGGTGGTGGTGAGGATGACGTCGGGGTCGTCGCTCTCGACGAGCTTGACCGTGCCGTCTTCGGCGGCGGCGAGGTGGACGCAGCCGTTCGCCTCCGGGCTGTAGGAGGACTTCTGCCAGTGGAGGGCGGCCACGTGTCTTTCCTTCCTTACAGGTCTGCTGCGACGCGGCGGATCAGATCTCGCGACTGCGCTGGTCCGAGCGTACAACTCTCAACGCGGTCCAGAACGGCTCGGTACTTCGCCAACTGAGGTTGGGCATCCAGGAACGCGGCACCCTGTTCGGTGTCGAGTTGGACGGTGTCCAGGGCGGGGACTGTTCCGGACATGTAGTAGATGCCGATCCCGGCCGTGGGGAACGTGCCTGAGCCAAAGGGGATGGCCAGGATCGTGACGTGTTCCAACTCGCTCACTTCGAGCAGGTGCTTGAGCTGTTCGCGGGCCACCTCGGGGCCGCCGAAACCCATGTGCAGGGCGGCTTCGTGGAGGATGGTCCTCAACGGCTTCGGGTTCTCTCCATATACCGCCACCTGGCGCTTGATCCGGAACGAGACCCGGTGTTCCACCTCGTGCGGGGCGAACGACGGTACGGCAGCGCTGATGACGGCGTGGGCGTGGGCCCTGGTCTGGAGCAATCCGGGCAAGTGGCCCAGCGATGAGGTCCGCATCGAAGTGGTGTGGTGTTCGAGTTCGGCCAGGTCGACCGCATCGGGCGGTAGCAGGTCGCGGTACTCGTCCCACCACCCGCGCGTCCTCCCTCCGGTCATCTCCGTGAGCGCCTCGATGTACGCCTCATCCGTGCAGCTGTAACTCCGGGCCAGCGCGCGCACCCGGTCCGCGCCCACCGCGTAACGGCCCGATTCGATGCTGCTGATCCGGGGTTGTGAGGAGCCGTCGAGCACCCCCGCCTGGGCTGTGGTCAGCTCGGCCTGCTGGCGGAGCCTGCGCAGTTCGGCGCCGAGGCGCCGCTGTCGCACGGTGGCAGGTAGGTGCTTGGGGCGCATTTTTCTCCCTCACTCATTTGGATGCTCTCTTCTCAGGCAGGTAGATGAATCATAGTGACGTCGTTACGGTGTGAAGCACGCCACAGCAAGTGGCCACGCCGCAAGGCGTCTTCGCTCCGCCGTGCCCCGCCGCGTCCCGGTCGGGCGGACGGGTGTGTCTACCGAAGGGGATCGTGATGACCGTATCGCCGCAGGGCTCCGCCCTGGACTCGTTCGATTTCGAGCGGGAGTTGTACGAACTCGTGCACGACACCGCGCCCCGCCTCTTCGCCGTCGTCGTGGAGTACCGCGACGGCGAGGGCGAGTTGGGCCGGGACGCCGCCGTCGTTGCCTGGGGGCTGGCGCACGAGGACGGTCTGGTCGAGGTGGCGCGGGTGGGCGGCGGTGGTGGGCTGCGGCTCGCGGCGCCGGAGAATGTGGCCCGGTACTTCGGGCGCGGGGAGGGGTGTGCGTCCCGGGTGGTGTGGCTCGGGCCGAAGGTGTCCGAGGCGCCCGGGGTGCCCGAGGTGGGCGCTCCGGCGGCCTGAGCCGGGCGCGGCCGGTGGTGCGGCTCAGGCCAGCAGCCCCGAGGACTGCCAGAGCCTGCGGCCCGCGCCGCGCAGTACGCCGATGTCGTCGAGGAAGTCCGTCAGGCGCTTCGCGCCGGTCTGCATGACCTCGCGGCGGTGTCCGCTCGCCCGGACCTGGGCGACGGCCGCGCGGCGGTCGAGCCCGACGTTCTCGTACACCTGCGGGTTGATGAAGCAGACGGAGAAGACCCGGGCCGCCTGGCCGCAGTTGAGCCGGGTGAACTCCTGCTCCCAGCGCGGCGCGGTGACCATCTGGCGCCGCAACTCCTCCCGCGCGTACCGGACATGGCGCGCCTCCTCGATGACATGGATCCGGGTCACCCCGCGCACCAGGGGCTGGACCCGCTCGTCGGGGAAGGCCAGTCGTTGCATCCAGTCGAGGATCTCCTCGCCGAGGAGGGTGGCCGCGAAGGATCCCGGTGTGGTGGAGATCGTCTTCAGGACGCGCGCCATGTTGTGGTACCGGCCGGGCACGGGGTAGGCCGGGGTGCCGCCCTTGTGGATGAGCTTCGCGAACATCATCGAGTGCCGGCACTCGTCCGCGATCTCGGTGAGCGCGTACCGGACATGACTGCTGGTCACGGGCTTGTCGTAGATGTGCCGGACCAGAAGCTGCATCAGGATGATCTCGAACCAGATGCCGAGCGAGGCGAGCGACGCGGCCTCGTGCCGGGCCAGCTCCATCCGCCGCTCCTCGGGCATCGTGTGCCACAGGGGCGTGCCGTAGAGCGAGACCAGCTCCGGCGGCCAGTGCCACTTGCCCTCCTCCGGCGGCGCCTCCCAGTCGAGTTCCCTGTCGGGGTCGAAGGAGTGCCGCTCGGAGGATTCGAGGAGCCGCTCCGCGACCTGTTCCCGGTCGCGGAGCGGGCCCAGTGCGTCGCGGAGGGCTTGGACGTCGCGTTCGGTCGCGGGGGTCATGGCGGGGCGCACCTCACGGTCGCTGCTGACGGGCGGCCGGGCGCGCCGGCCACTGGTGTTACCGGCGGTCACCTCTTATGAGACTACTTGTCAGTAAGGGCGTCAATCCCCCGTACGCGGGCGTTCAGAGCGTGCGCGTGAAAGAGAGCAGGAGCGCCGCGACCGCCTCCGGTTCCTCCAGGAGCATCGCGTGCGTCGCGTCGATGTCCTCGACGCGGAGGGTGCCCGTACGTTCCCCGGAGAGCGCCGCGAAGTCCCGGTCCAGGCCCTTCGCGTACGACGCGGTCAGCTCCTCGAACCACTCCATCCCGGGCGTCGGGGGCCCCGCGCGCCGCCCCCGTACGCAGAGCACCGGGGAGGGGACGCGGCGCAGCAGCGCGAAGACGTCGAGGGCGTCCAGCGCGTCGTACATCTCCAGCGCCGCCTCCCGCAGGGGCAGCGTCTGGACGCGGCCGTCGGGCAGTTCCCGCACCGAGGCGCGGGCCGTCGCCTCGGCGCGGTCGTACGGGATGCCGAACCGGCCCGCGTACGCCGCCTGTTCCGCCACGTACCCGGCGGGCGCGATCCGGCCGGCGGCCGAGCGCATCAGCCCGCGCATCCGGTCGAGCCCCTCGGCGACGGTCGCCGGGTCGAGCCCCGGGTACCGCGCGGGCCCGCCCCACCAGAAACCGTCGAGGTTCACGGCGCCGGGGCAGGCGCAGGGCGCGGCGAGATGGAGGGCGAGCAGGCCGCCGAGGGAGTGGCCCACGGGCAGCGCGTCGCGGATGCCGTACGCGTCCACGGTCCGCCCGACCGCCTCGGCCACGCCGTCGAACGACCAGGGTGCCGGGAGACCGGGGGAGCGGCCGTGCCCCGGCAGATCGACGGCGAGCACCCGGTGGTGCGGCAGGAGCAGGGGCGCGACGGCGTCCCAGTCCGCGAGCGAACGGCCGGCGCCGTGGAGGAGGACGAGGGGCGGTCCTTCGCCGCCGTGGTCCCGGGCATGAAGGGGCGAGGAGAGGGATGAACGAGGCATGCGGTTTACGGTATTACGGGCCAAGGACGGGAAGATCGGCCGTAGGAACGACGGAATCGGGGCATCCGCGCCGGTACGATGAATATGCGGCTGAAGGAACGCCGTTACTGCGGCACCATGGTGGCCATGACCGTCCATCGATTAGATGCTGACCGCGCAGCCGCCCGCCGCAGCCTGGAAGGGCTCGCCCTGGGCGACGCCTTCGGTGAACGCTGGTTCCCCCTCTTCCGCGACCGTGACCGCGCGTCCGAGGAGATCGCGGCCCGGGTCACGCCCCAGGAGCTGGAGTGGCCCTGGACGGACGACACCGCCATGGCCCTCGCGCTCCACCGGGTCCTCGAAGAACACGGCGCCGTCGAACAGGACCGGCTGGCCCTGGCGTTCGCCCGCACGTACGCGGCGGACTCCGGCCGCAACTACGGCTCCGGCATGCACGTACTCCTCCCCGCCCTGCTCGACCGCCCGCAGGACTGGCGCACGCTCGCGCCCGGCCTCTTCGAGGGCGGCAGCCTCGGCAACGGCGCGGCGATGCGGGTGGCGCCGCTCGGCGCCCGGTTCGCCGGAGACCTCGGGCAGGTCGCGCGTCAGGCCGTCCTGTCCGCCGAGGTCACGCACGCCCACCCGCAGGGCGTGGCGGGCGCGGTGGCGGTCGCCGTGGCGGCGGCCCTGTCGGTACGGTGCGAACTCACCGTGGCGGCCGTCGCCCGCGCCACCCCGGAAGGCTCGGTACGCGACGGCCTGGCCCGCGCGGCGGAACTGCCCTTCACCACCGAGCCCCGCAAGGCGGCGGACCTCCTCGGCAGCGGACTGCGCATCCGCGCCGACGACACGGTCCCCTTCGCGGTCTGGACGGCGGCCCGGCACCGCGACGACCTGGCGGCCGCGCTCTGGGCCACGGCGGAGGGCTTCGGCGACTCCGACACGACCTGCGCCATCACGGCGGGCATTGTCGCCGCCCGTACGGGGACGGGGTCGGTGCCGGCGCAGTGGCGGGAGCGGCGCGAGCCGCTGACGTAGGCGCGAGTCGCCCGCGTGGGCGCGAGCCGCTGGCGTGGGCAGGGGCCGCAGGGAACCCCGGTCACCGCGCGAGTGCCGCCTCGGCCGCCTCGGCGACGGCGAGCAGCGCCGCTTCCGTCCTGCGTTCCGTCACCAGTTGCAGCCCCACGGGGCAGCCGTCCGCCGTGAACCCCGCGGGAATGCTTGCCGCCGGATGCCCGCTCACGTTGAACGCCCAGGTCAGCGCCGTCGAGTACAGCTCGCCCGGGCCCTCGTGGCCGTGCGGGCGGTTCGGGGTGGCCGGGGTGAGGAGCAGGGGCGTACGGGCGAACAGGGCGTCGAGCCGGCGGTTGTTCTCGGCCCGTACCTCCGCCGCCCGCGCCGCCGCCGCGTCCCCCCGCGCCCCGCCCCGTATCGCCTTCCACGTCTCGCACGGGTCCAGCAGCGTGAACGGGGGCCGGTGCGCGCCGAGCCGTATGACGCCCGCCGCCGCCAGCCGGTCCACGGCCGCCCGTACGACCGCCGCGACCTGGGGGTCCACCTCGGCGAAGCCGAGATCCGGGGCGTACACGGCCGGTACGGACACGGGGACGGCCACCTCCTCGTGGCTGTCCAGCACCCACCGCAGAAACCCCCGCGCCTGCGCCGCCGACCCGGCCAGCACCCCCGCCGAGGCGAGCCCCGTGCGGTCGGGGGAGGGCAGCAGGCCGTTCGTCGTCTTCAGCCCGAAGACCCCGCACCACGCCGCCGGTATCCGGACGGAACCGGCGCCGTCGCTCCCGGTGGCGAGGGGGACCATCCCCGCGGCGACCGCCACCGCGGACCCGGCCGAGGAACCGCCGGGGGTACGGTCCGCGCGGTACGGGTTGACCGTACGGCCGTGCCGCCCCAGACCCCAGGTCTGCCAGTACGTACCGGGCCCCGGCACCGCCGTCGAGCCGACCGGCACGGCGCCCGCCGCGATCAGCCGCCCCGCCGCGTAGGACCGGATCCCGGACGGCCCTTTCACCGCGAACGGCACCCCCGCGAGCGGCAGTTCCCGGTCCGCCCGGCCCGACCGGCCGACCTGCCCCGACCGGGCTGCCGCCTCCTCACCCCACACGTCGATGAAGGCGCCCAGCGCCGGATCGTGCCGCCCGATCCGCGCCAGGGATTCCCGCACCGACACCGTTGGCTCCACAGCCTCCGGTGATGCGCTCATGAACCCCCCTCAGATCCCCGTCCCATCCCCATCCCTATCTCCATCCCCATCTCATCCCGGCCCCGCCGGAACGGGTTCTAGTCTCGCAGCGCCGCCTCCATCACCGCCCGCGCGATCGGCGCCGCGTCGCCCCCGCCGCTGATGTCCGCCACTGTCGAACAGGACCGGCGGGCCCGGGTAGGTGGTCGCCGCCCGAGGGCGGGGACCACCTACCCGGTGTCACCTCGTTCGCGCTGTGCGGAGAAGCTGGATGCTCTGAAGTTTGATGGGGGTGGAGCGTGAACTGCCGAATGTTCGGGCTGGTGTGCTCCGCGGCCCTGGTGATGCTGGCGACGCTCTCGGGGTGTGGCCTGGCGGGTTCCGATGCATCGTGTCCAGGGGCGGGCGGGCCTCCGCCTGACCTCACTCCGAAGGACTTGGTCGGTACATACAGCAGTTCCACAGGATCGGTTGACCTGGGCGACGACGGGGCATTCACCAGCACCGGCTGGCCCACTGATGATCAACTTGAGGGCATCGTGTCCGACCCCGGGCAGCCTAGAACGGGCAGTGGAACGTGGGAGTTGACCGCCGGCGACGCCTCTGACTGGCCTGTGTCTTTTGCTTTTCGCGAGATAAGTGACTACTGGGACAGTGAAGTCAAAGGCGGGAACTTCGGCAGCGGCCTCTTCGTTACGGGCAGCCGCTCCGCCCCGCGCCTGTACGAGTTGGTCGGTGATCCGGATGCATGCGACATCCGCATCTTCCGAAAATGAGTCGGCTCAAACGGTGACCAGACCGACATCACGCATGCGAATTCAGTGGTCTCGCAGCGCCGCCTCCATCACCGCCCGCGCGATCGGCGCCGCGTCGCCCCCGCCGCTGATGTCCGCCCGGTCCGCCTCCGCGTCCTCGACGACCACCGCCACCGCGACCCCCGGCCGCCCCGACGTGCCCGACTGCGCCCAGGCGATGAACCAGGCGTACGGCGTACCGGTGTTGTCCACCCCGTGCTGCGCCGTGCCCGTCTTACCGCCGACCGTCGCCCCGTCGATCGCCGCGTTTCCGCCCGTGCCGTCCTCCACCGCGTCGATCATCATCGTCCGCAGCCGCTGCGCCGTGAGCGGTTTCATCGCGCGGGCGTAGGAACGCTGCCCCGTAAGGGAGACGACGGAACCGTCCGAGGCCAGTGTCCGGTCCACCAGATACGGGTACTTGAGGTCACCGCCGTTCGCGACCGCCGAGGCGACCATCGCCATCTGGAGCGGCGTGGCCCGGGTGTCGAACTGCCCGATCGACGAGAGCGCGAGCTTGTCGTCGCTCATCCGGGTGTCGAAGTTCGAGGCGGCGACCCGGGACGGGATCCTGATCCCGGCGTCGTTGAAACCGAACTTCCGTACCGTGTCCAGCATTCCGTCGAGCCCCGTCGCCACCCCCAGCCCGGCCATGACCGTGTTGCAGGACCACTGGACCGCGTACGCCAGTGACGCGCGGTCGCACCCCTCGGCCTCGTTGGGGAGCGTGGTGCCGGTGCCCGGCAGGACGTACGGCTCCGCGATCTCCGTCGGGGCGTCGGGGTCCTCGACCGTCCCGGAGTCGAGCGCCGCCGCAGCCGTCACGATCTTGAAGGTGGAGCCCGGCTGATAGCTCCCCCGGATGGCCCGGTCGAGCATCGGCTGCGCGCTCCCGCCGGTCAGCCGGGCCCACGCGTCCGTCACGCCCGGACCCGTGCCCGAGAGCAGCCCCGGATCGTACGACGGGCTGCTGACCAGCGCCAGGATCCGGCCGCTGAACGGCTCGACCGCCGCGACCGCGCCGCGCCGCCCCGCCAGCCCCTCGTACGCCGCGCGCTGCACCGACGCCTTCACCGTGGTGGCGACGGAGCCGCCGGGGCGCCGGCCCCGGGTGAGATCGTTCCAGAAGGGGAACGGGGCGAGCATCGGACTCGTACCGGAGAGGATCGGGTCCTCGGCGTCCTCCAGGAGCGTCGTGCCGTACGTCTGGGAGGCGTAGCCGGTGACGGGCGCGTACAGCGGGCCGTGCCGGTACGTGCGCTCGTAGCGCAGGTGCTGCCCGGAGTCCCTGGAGCCGGTGACGGCCCGGCCGTCGACGAGGATGTCGCCGCGCTGCTGGGAGTAGCGGGCCACGGTGTCGCGGCGGTTGGCCGGGTTGTGGTCGAGGGAGTCCGCGTCGAGGACCTGGATGCGGGCGGCGTTGACGAGCAGGGCGGCGAGAAGGACCAGGAAGAGGACAGCGGTCCGGCGGATACAGCGGGTCATCGGGGGACCCTCGAAGGCCGTGGCCGTGGCCGTGGCCCCGGGGACGGGCACGGGGCCGCTGCCCGGGCCCCGGGCCGAATCGCTGAGCCGCATCAGCAGCGCGATCATGATCCAGTTGGTGACGACGGACGAACCGCCCTGCGCCAGGAACGGCATCGTCATCCCCGTGAGCGGGATCAGCCCCATCACCCCGCCCGCGATGACGAAGACCTGGAGGCCCAGGATCGAGGAGAGGCCGATGGCGAGCAGCCGGCCGAACGGGTCGCGCAGCGCGAGCCCGGCGCGAAAGCCGCGGGCCACGAGCAGCGCGTACAGCAGGAAGAGGGCCGTCAGCCCGACCAGCCCCAGCTCCTCGCCCGCCGTCGCGAGGATGAAGTCCGACTTGGCGGCGAAACCGATCAGGATGGACCGGCCCAGCCCCAGCCCCGTACCGAGCAGCCCACCCGCGGCGAAGGCGAAGAGGGACTGGGCGAGCTGCCCCGGGCCCCGGCCCGCGGTGATGGAGGCGAACGGGTCGAGCCAGTCCTGGACGCGGCTGTGGACATGCGGTTCGAGCGAGCCGACCGCGAAGGCGCCGACCGCGGCGAGCAGCAGCCCGGCCGCGATCCAGCCGGTGCGCCCGGTCGCCACGTACAGCATGACCACGAACAGCCCGAAGAAGAGCAGCGAGGTGCCCAGGTCCCGTTCGACGACGAGGACCATGACACTCAGCAGCCAGATCGCCACCAGCGGACCGAGGACCCGCCCCCTGGGCAGCTGGAACCTCCGGCCGGTGTACGTCAGGGCGTTGCGGTTGGCGGCGAGATACGCGGCGAAGAAGACGGCGAGCAGGACCTTCGCGAACTCGCCCGGCTGGAAGGAGAATCCGCCGAACCTGATCCAGATCTTGGCCCCGTTCACGGCGGGGAACGCGATCGGCACGACCAGCAGGAGCAGCGCCGTGGCGACGCAGATGTACGCGTACCGGGCGAGCACCCGGTGGTCGCGCAGGAAGACGACGGCGGCGATGAACAGTGCCACGCCCAGCGTGGACCAGACGAGTTGGGTGGGGGCGGCCCGGTCGCCCGGGGTCTCCAGGTCGAGCCGGTAGATCAGGACGAGGCCGAGCCCGTTGAGCAGCACCGCGATGGGGAGCAGCAGCGGATCGGCGTACGGGGCGCGCAGCCGGACCGCGAGGTGCGCGAGGAGCGCGAGCACGCCGAGCCCGGCGCCGTAGCCGAGCGCGTCCGGCGGCACGGCGTGGTCCTTGCCGAGGCCGACGGCGACGTAACCGAAGACGGAGATGAGGACGGCGCAGAGGAGCAGCGAGAGTTCGACGCCGCGTCGCTGGGGGAGACGCGGGGCCTGCCGTTCGGGTGGGGGAGCGTCCGCCCGCGTTGCGGTCATGCCTCGCAACGTAGCAAGGCGGCGCGCCTTATGTCCGCTTATGCGGCGCGGTGAGGTCCGACGCCTCGGATCGCCTCACCGCTGATACGGATTGCCCTGTCCGTACTGCCCCGGCTGACCTGGCTGTCCCGGCTGCCCGGGCTGCTGCGGCTGCCCGTATCCCGGCCCGTACCCCTGCCCCTGTCCCTGGCTCTGCCCCTGTCCCGTGCTCTGGGCGAGCAGCTGGTCGGCCTGCTCCTTCGAGATCTGCTGCTCCACGCCGCAGAACGTGCACTGTGTCGCGAACTTGGTGGAGAACGGGAACAGTGGGATGAAGAAGAGCGTGAACTTGGTGACGCGCTTCCTGAGCGTGTGTGCCGAGGGGTTCCCGCAGTGGCCGCAGACCAGTGTCAGTATCGCCAGTTGGTAGAGGTACCCCTTGGTGCCAAAGATGATCATGAGTCGATTCCTTGCCTGGGATTGGCCGAGAGTGTTCGAGGAGAGTGTGCCGTACGCCACCGACAACGGGCGGGCCGGGCGGACGGTGCCCGTCCGGTGCTCTTGCCCGGGTGGTTCGGCGGCTGTTCCCATGGACGCGGGGGGTGAGGTGGCATGACTCGATTACGCGTCACACCGGGGTACGGCCGGGGCCGGGACCGGCTGTACGTCAGCAGACGCGACGGCAGGACCGTCGCCTGGTACGACAAGAGCACCGGCCGGGTCAATCTGCTCACCGGTGCTGGCCGCGACGACGTGCTGGCCGCGCTGGCGCCGTATCTCGCGGGCGAGGTGACCGTGGGGCCGGCCCCCGTGCCGACCCCCGCCGAACTCGACCGGCTCTCCCTCCACCCCGACGACGACCTGGCGCCCAACCGGCCCGGCGAGGCGCTGCACGCCGTACTCGACGCCGAGGACGCCGCCTCCGCGTCCGGCGGGCGGACCTCGGCCCTGCCGTTCCTCCCGGCCACGTGGCGCCGCCAGGACCCGCGTCGCGCGCGGCTGGCGGCCCAGGAGGTCCTCGGCGCGGCGCTCGACGCGCTGGAGGGCGCGGGCTGGCGGGTCCTGCACTCGATCCCGCTCCCCGGCGCCGCCCGCATCGACCACCTGGCGATCGGCCCGGGCGGAGTCCTGACCGTACGGACCCTCGCGGCCGGCGGCCACCGCGTCCGGATCGACGACCCCCTGGTCACCACGGGCCGCGGCGAGGCGCTGCCGCAGCTGCGCTGGGCCCGCCGCGACGCGGAGCGCGCCTCGCTCGCGCTGGCGACGGCCGTACGCCCCGTACTGGCCGTGGTCGAGGCGCGCACCCCGCAGGCGCTGCCGGCCCCACCGGGCGTACGGGTCCTGCGCGAGACGGACGTCCCGGCGCTGGCGTCGCTCGGCGGCGTACTGAAACCGGCGGACATCGAGACCCTGTACGCCACGGCCAGGAACCGCCACACCTGGCGGCGCGTATAGGAGGTCCTGCCCGTCCCGGCGGCGAGGTCAGGGCAGCGGGGCCGCCCCGTCACCGGCGGCGAGCGGCCCGAGCAGGTCCCCGTACCGCTCCAGCCGCGCCGGGATGTCGTCCAGCCGGAAGACGAGCCGCGCGGCGGCCGTGCACCCCTCGACCTCCTCCCAGGCCAGCGGGGTGGAGACGGTCGGCTCCCGGCGCGCCCGGAGGGTGTAGGGCGCCGCGGTCGTCTTCGCGGCGGCGTTCTGGCTGTGGTCGACGAAGACCCGCCCCGGCCGCAGCGAACGGCTCATCCGGTGCACCACCAGCTCCGGCAGCGCCGCCTCCGCCTCGACGGCGAGTTGCTTCGCGTACGCCGAGACCTCCGCCGAAGGCGCCCGTACCAGCGGTACGAGCACATGGAGCCCCTTGGACCCGGAGGTCTTCACGTACGCGTCGAGTCCGTCCGCGCGCAGCCGCTCGCGCAGCCAGAGCGCCACCGCGCAGCACTCCAGGGCGGTGGCGGGCGCTCCCGGGTCGAGGTCGAACACGAGCCGGTCGGCGTGTTCGGGGGCCTCGGCCCGCCACTGGTGCGTATGGAACTCCACGACCAGGTTCGCCGCCCACATCAGCGCCGCCAGACCCTCCACCACCACCTGTTTCCCGGTGTCGGCGGTCTTACGGGGTACGTCGGCGACCCGCACCCAGGGCGGGGTGCCGGGCGGCGGGTTCTTGGTGAAGAAGAGCTGCCCGTCGGGGCCGTCCGGATAGCGGAGGAAGGAGACGGGCCGGTCGGCGAGATGGGCCAGCAGAGGGGCCGCCGTACGGGCGTAATAGTGCAGGACCTCGCCCTTGGTGGTGCCCGTGGCGGCGTACAGGACCTTGTCCAGATTGCTCAGGGCCAGGCGCCGGCCCTCCACCTCGGTGACAGGCGTCATAAGATGAGAATCCCATAATTTCATCTGAATTCATCCCTTACTTCCGTTTCCCGGGTGAAAGGTGCGGAACCTTGCGATCCATCTGGAACGGCGCGATCTCCTTCGGGCTGGTCAGCATCCCGATCAAGCTGGTGAACGCCACCGAGAACCACTCGATCTCCTTCCGCCAGATCCACAAGGCCGACGGCGGCCGGATCCGCTACCGGAAGGTCTGCGAGCTGGACCAGGAGGAGGTGGCGGCTCCCGACATCGGCAAGGCGTACGAGGACGCGACCGGCACCATGATCCCGATCACCGACGCCGACCTGGCCGGGCTGCCGCTGCCGACGGCGAAGACGATCGAGATCGTCGCGTTCGTCCCGGCGTCCTCGATCGACCCGCTCCAGATGGACGCCGCGTACTACCTCTCCGCGAGCGGCGTCCCGGCGGCCAAGCCGTACACGCTGCTGCGTGAGGCGCTCAAGCGCAGCCAGAAGGTCGCGGTCGCCAAATTCGCGCTGCGCGGCCGGGAGCGGCTGGGCATGCTCCGGGTGGTGGGCGACGTGATCGCCATGCACGGCCTGCTCTGGCCGGACGAGATCCGGGCGCCCGAGGGGGTGGCGCCGGAGACCGAGGTCACCGTACGCGACGCCGAACTCGACCTGGCCGACGCCCTGATGGACACCCTGGGCTCCGTCGACCTCGACTCGCTGCACGACGACTACCGCGAGGCGGTCGAGGAGATGATCGCGGCGAAGGCGGAGGGCGGCCCGCCCCCCGAGCACGAGCCGGCGGAGGCTGGCGGCGGGCGCGTCCTCGACCTGATGGCGGCGCTGGAGAACAGCGTGCGCGCGGCGAAGGAGGCCCGGGGCGAGGAGAAGGGCGACGAGAAGCAGGTGGCGGAGGTGACCGACCTCCCGACGAGGCGCCGCAAGGCGACGGCGGCGGCCAGGAGCGCCACGGCGAAGGAGCCGGCGGAACCGGCACCGAAGAAGGCGACGGCCAAGACGACGTCCAAGGCGGCGGCAAAGAAGACAGCTACCAAGACGGCCACGAAGAAGGCGGCGGCGAAGAAGGCCGCACAGAAGAAGCCCGCGGCCAAGCGCACCACGGCATCGACCAAGCGCGCCTCGGCCTGACCCGCGGGCCTGCGCCCCCGGCAGCCGGGCGCCCCGAAATACCTGTTCACGGCCACCCCGCCGAAGCTGGTAGGGTTTCCTTCGTCGCCAAGCAACACAGGCAACACGCCCCCGTAGCTCAGGGGATAGAGCAACGGCCTCCGGAGCCGTGTGCGCAGGTTCGAATCCTGCCGGGGGCACCTTGTAGGAGGTGCCCAAAGACCCCGTCATCAGCGGAAACGCTGAGGCCGGGGTCTTCGCGTATACATGGGCGGGTGCCGTTGGGAGCAGGTCACCGAAGTCACGTGACGGTTGTCGACCCGACCCTCATGGAATGGCCGAGCCTCGGAGCCGAATCCGCGAGGGACGCCTGCGTGAACTGATCACTGTGCACGTCCGTCAACGAACGAGACCGTTCCGGGCAACCGATTCCTCATGCTCGGTGTGTCAGGCGTGGCAGGCCGGCGCGCGGCCGCGATGTTGGATCAAATCGGCAAAGGGCGCGTCGACGGTGAGATCAAGAACCGCGAGCCTGTGGCGAGGCCGTGGCCGGTCACCTCTCACCGTTGTCCAGCAGTTGCTGCGGGGCGACCCTGCCCGGGATGAGCGTGCGTAGTTTGGCCTGCGTCTCGGGATCGGTGGAGAACACCACGGTTCCGGTCAGGCCGCGCGTCAAGAGCACTTTGTACCGGTTGCGCAGAAGGCGCGAAAAATCGTCCGGGGACGCCGACGCCAAGCTGCTGTCCTTGCACTCGCCCTTGATGGCATGCCATTCGTTGTCGCGCCAGACCAGGTCGGGGCCGAGGATGGTGCCGTTCCAGGCATACTCGAATCCCTGGGCCGTGTAGATACAGCCGACCTGGCCGATGCCACCCGCCTCGGTGGCCCAGAGAGAGGAACGCGGCCCACCGGCCACTTCGCGTTCGCCTTTGACGTTCCAGGGCCGACGCCAGTCCCCTATAACGATGTCGTCGACCAGGGTGCCGTCCTGGCGCGGGGCGCTCCAGGGCCAACAGAAGCCTGCGGTCATGCGGGCCGTGGAGCCTGACTCCTGCCGTGCACGGAGGTAGGTTTCCAACTGCTGGGGGGTATCCGCGAGCAGCAACTCGAAGTTGGGCTCAGGCTTCCAGCACGTCGGGCCGCCAGGTTCCAGATCCAGCAGCCGGAGGAGCCACCTCTCGTAGGCGCGGCTGCCGCCACATCGGAACTGTTCGTTCAGGTTGACATGCCGCACATTGCATCCGCGCGCCTTGGCTGCCGCCTCAATTTCTGTCACACGGCCCATCTCGTCAGGTCGTACGACTTGGTGCTCGTCGAGGAGGAAGACGGGGACCCTGGCAGCATCGATGAGTTCGGCAACCTGGCTTCGTCTGTTCCGGGCAGCGTCCGGCGAGTTGGATGTGCCCGGACGCTGGCGGATGCGATGCGCCTCGTCGCAGACGATGACGTCGAGTGCGTTCTTTTCGGCGCTGCCGAAGTCGAGGAAGTAGCGAAAGAGCTTGGCGACGCGCTCGTTCTTCTGCTTGACGACGTGCCGCAGGGTGGTGGTGAACGACTTGGAGCCTGTCGCGTGGACGACGCTGCGACTGTTTCTGCCGAGATGGCCCATCAGATGCAGGGCGATCAGGCTCTTGCCCGATCCGGGACCTCCGGTCACTACGATGACTTCCTTGCGGTCCGACTGCCGCGAGATGGCGACGGCACGCTTGACCAGGGAAACCGCGACCTGTTGCTCGTCCATGAGGTGGAACTTGCCACCGTCGATGATCTCCTCGGCGGCCGCTCGCATGAGCTGCTGACCCGGGACAACGGGGCTTTCCAGCAGCGCGTCCGCGTCGAGAGCCCCGTCGAGTGGCGAAATCTGGTTCTGCAGATGCCGAATGAGTTCCCCGCGCGAGCTGTCGGTGAAAAGGCGGGCTTGCTCATCGCCCGTTCCGAGCAGTTCGGTCACGTCCCGGTCCTGGGCGTTGTGGAGGTAGGCAACCCCCGTGACGTGGTGGCCCGGGTCATCCAGCACGGCAGTGAAGTCCTGCAGGTATTCGCAGTATCGGCGCACCTGGGCGACGGGGTGGAGGTGGGCTTGGAAGCCGACGCGCGGAAGCCAGCAGAGATCCGTCGTTTCGGGGACCATCCGCACTTCGCTCCACTGCTTGAGCTCGACCACCACATAGGAGGGTCTGCCGGTGTCCGGGTGTGTGCCGACCAGAATGGCATCCGCGCGCAGGCTGCTCAGCGGCATCCTGTACTCGAGCAGCACTTCCACCTCTTCCAGACCCGCGTCGCACAGCACCCGCGCTAGAGCGGGAAGGCTGTTGCGCCATGCCCGGACCTCAGCGCTCGCCGCCGAACGAAGGAGTTCCGCAAGGGACCGCTCGGCCAAGGACTCGGCCAGCGAACTGGGGTCTGCGCGTTCCAGAGCACGGGCAGACAAACGCAAAAGAGTCACAGAAGATCTCCGTACGATCACCGCCCACGATGGGGCGAAGGCATATCGGCGGAAGCGGGGTCGGAGCCGGGGCGGATCAGTCGGCGAACGGCAGGCGGTACTCGAATCGTCGGGGACGCAGATCCTCCTCTGCCGGGTACCAGTTCTCGAAGTGCGCCACCCGGCCTCCGCTCATGGCGTATTCGGAACTGTGCATGTCGACGACGATGTCGCTGACCACGTACAGATCCACGGTGTGTCGCGGGTTGCGCGCGTGTTCGACTTCGTTGACCGTCAGTTCCACGCTCGTGGCCGCGCCGGTCGTCCCTTTGACCTCTACGCGCCGTTCCTCCCGCGCGCGCGTGCAGTGCAAGTCGTAGGGCTTGCCGATGCGTTCGACGGTCCATCCCTGCCGTTCGTAGTGAGCGACGGCCATGTTCTCCGCGTGCAGTTCGACGGCTTTCCGCTTCTTCGGATCGGAGATGAACCCGGCACCGCCTCGCGGGCGCTTGGGCGTCTGGGCCTCTTCCGCCCTGAAGCCCGGCGTGAGGTTCAGGGGAACGTTCTGCCGCTCTGTCCAGTCGGTTCGGATCCCCGCAGCGTCGAGCAGCGGTTGGGGGGCCAACTCGCAGAGCTTGCCGATGCCGCGCTCGATCCCGGACCGACGGATCGCGTCGCTGCCGGCTGACAGCAGAGGCCCGTGTTCGCTGAGGGATACGTCGCGAACCACGGCCAGGGGCTCGATCCCGAAGCGCACCGGGTACTTGACGGTGTTCTCAGCCTCCTCGTCGGGCCAGTGCGGCGCGCGCCCTTCGTAGAAGCCTTCCCGGACTTCGAACAGGTACAGGGTGATCCGCTGCGTGAGCCATACGTCGAGAGGTACCCGTGGGGCCACTCCGGTGCCCAGCACGGCGAACCGTGGACGAGTCGACCGGTACTCGGGCTTCCATATCGGGAACCCCCAGGAGCGGGTCTCGATCCCGTACTCCAGGTTCAGCTGGGACTCAGGCCGCTGACCGACATGCACCATGACGAAAGATTCACGCTTCACGCGGATAATCATAAGAGTGGATCGTCGTAAAGGGTGATCTGAAGAGCTTCAGCGGGCGGTATGCGGGATCTTGAAAGCGTCTCGGTCTTCCCGAGGTGATGGCAGCGGAGGTTCGGTCGCGGAGTGGCGGGGGCCTCCAGGTTCTTCGTCAACTGTTTGGTTGTGTCAGAGATGATGAGTGGGTTGGGAGCGGCCTTGGCTGAGGCGTCATCTCCTTCGTGGATGCGACGTGCTCGTGCCGGGTGTGACCTTGCTTCCTTCGCTGAAGCTCCTGAGGCCGCAGAAGCGCTGGTGGGGTTGTTGCTGGATGTCGAGGACACGGCAGTGACCAGACGGACGGCAGAGGCTCTGGCCCGCGTGGGAACGGTGGCCGCTATAAGGCTCATTGCTCTCGCGGTTGCCGAAGCTGACGAAAACCAGGCCGACTGGCTGCAGGCGGGGGTATGTGACGCGCTCGTGGGGCCGGACGGTGTGCCGGACGTCGCAGCGGTCTGCGGGAAGCTCGCTCCGGATCCGGAAGAAGCTGTCCGCAGAAGTGCCGCAGATATTTCGGTGTGGACAGACGGCACAGGGCGTTGAGTCGAGTCGACCTGCCTGTGGGCTGCGTGGTTCGTAGAAGGTTCAGTCGCGGAGCATGGCGAACAGGGTGCTGATGCGGTGGCGGGCGAGCCGGAGAAGGGCCTGGACCTGGGGTTTGCCGCGGGCCCGGCAGCGGTCGTAGCCGGTGCGGGAGGCGGGGTCGTGCAGGGAGGTGAACGCGGACAGGAACATCGTGCCTTTGCGTTGCTGCCTTCCGCCTCCGGGTGCGTGTTCATCGTGGAGGGAAGTCCCCGACTGGTTCGTGGCCGGAGCAGGGTCGGCGTAAGAGGCGAGGCGGATGGCGGTGGGGCAACTGGTGCCGTCGCCTGCGGCTGCGGTCCTGATACCGACTCCGGGCAGCGACGTCAGGACCTGGAAAAGAGGCTGGGCTTCCAGGAGTTCGTCGATCTGGGTTTTCAGGTCCCGGCGTTTACTCGTGGACGGCGACGAGCAAGCGGTCCAGAGGCGGGATCACGATGCCGAGGGTGTCGGTGCCTGGAACGACGACGCTCTGTTCGGAGAGCGGGAGTCAGTCTCACTGAGCTTCTTCAGCGTTGCCGCTCCAGGGTGAGGACGGCTTTGGCGATTGACGTCATGCGGTTCGGGCTGCATCGGGATCTGCGGAAGATCCGCC